>CAZXJE010000098.1:0-11817 GCA_964640835.1 uncultured Eubacteriales bacterium | reverse complement strand
CCGTGAGAAGGGATGGACGGGCATGGTACATCTCCCTTGGGGAGATGTGAGGGAAGACCGGATCCGAGCGAAGTTTCCTCGCTGGGGAAACTGAGCGTGTTTTCGCAATCACCAATTGGAACACTCGGAACGTCATTCATCACGGTTTTAGGGATGCTTATCAGTTCCCGCATAGATGTTTTTCCATTTCTCTACGGTTTTACAGAGTGCCTGGATTAGATGTATGCCGCTGCCGTGAATCGGTCGTAATTCCTCTGCGAGTTCGGAGTACCCTTTCCTATCCAGCCATGAAGAGAATATGTCGTTGTCAGATAATAGCTGTATTTGGGCTGGATCTGCCTCTGTGAGCCGGTCTAAGAGTTCTCCCAGATCATAGATTTTTTTCCCGTCTATTACCAAAGGCATATGAGTGATGTGATCCAACTCATTTTTCAAATGCCTCTTAAGCACTGAGATCAATTCTCGTCCATGGTGATGTAAGGGTCTGATAACATCTCCTAGGTCTCTATAGCTGTGCATGTACAGCCAGGTGGAGAAGCTGTCTTTCTGTCCGTATGCTTCAATAATCTCTCTTAGTCTTTGTCCCTCTTGGGTGGTTTTTCCGGCCTTATCAAGGATCTCAGTCATCTCCTGTAAGTTTTTGATCCGATACAGAACGTCTCCATTGTTATCTCTGATGAGAAAGTCACTGATCCCCGTGTGGTCTCGAATATAACTCTTGAGCGTGTCCAGGCTCTCGGGGTCTCCTTTGGGCAGAATAAAAGCGGTGTTTCTGAAAGATTCCGTTTCCTTTGTTTTGGATGCGATGATCGTGGGGATCCTTGGGTAATATTTTTGGACTAAATTGACCAGGTCTTTACCCGCATCGCTTTTAGGATTTTTCCCTTTGGGAAAGAATATATCTGTTATCAAACAAATCACATCATCGCCGTGACCATTGGAGAGGTATTGTTTTTCGTTTATATCGGATTCCTGTTCTACTCCGAACAGGAACTTCAAAGATTCCTCATAAGTTCGTGTGAATATAACATCTGCTCGCTGCCCGATTATGCTGTAAAGGACCGGCAGAAACTGTGAGAACCATCTGGGTTCATCATCTACAATAAGAAAGATAAAACGTCTGACACTCGAATAAAAATTGACATTCAATTGGTCTTCTGCCGCTCTTACGACAGATTGGATGATCTTATGGGGTGCGCAGTCTGTTTTATTGTAGGCGAAGACAAAATTAGCTTTTTTTGTGTAAGGGTATTTTTGTTGAGTTGCAGCGGGATGGGAACAATGGATAAATTCATTTGCCGAAAGGAGAGCGATGATGACATCCTTGTTTTTCTGCCGGATCACTTCTGTATTGGCAAGGTTTATGGCAACATCATCAAGGATCAAGACTAGAGCGCCCTCAGATCGAATATTTTCCAAAAAGAGAGGATCGGTCAAAACATCGACTGTGATCCATGGCATGTCTTTCTCCAAAACATCCTTTGTTTGACGGATCTGTTCGTCAGCAGAGAAGATAAGGACATTCTGGATTTTTACGGGATTGATGATCCGTGGAGTGAATGGGTACTCTTTTTTATTCATGGACTTTTTCCGTTTTTATTCAGCGATGATACACCGCTGATTTTTTGAGTCTGCATAGATTTTAACTTTTTTGGGGAATGTCAACACTCTCAACACATCGTCTTCATTCGATCCGCTGAAGAACCAGGGATCGATCGTGTCCTGTGTTGGGGCGATGTATCCGTATATGACATTGTTGCTGATCAAGTTGGTTAGAAAATGTGTGCCCTGAGTTCCATACATACGTGTTTGTAGTCTTTTCTGTTCTTCGTCATATCCGCCCTGAAGCATATACAGATAATGGCTTCCGTAAACTCCTCCAGAGAAACTGCTGTCCTCGGGAAGAGGCTCAGGGCGGCCTGAGATATCTACACCGTATTCAAAGATGGCAGCAGCACGATTGACGTTCCTGTAGTTCACTTGAATGCCCCAATCTCTGTTCGAACTGCCCAGACGTCCAGGAACGATCAGAATATAGTTTTTATTTTGTTTGCGCATTTTTGTGTTGAATTCAGTGATTTTTTTAGCCGCGGCATCATGTAAGCTTTTCTTGTAAACAAAGGGTGATACAATAAGTGCATATTTGATGTCTGTTTTGACGCCATGCCCTTGAAGGCTGCTGATAGAAAGGTACGTGTGGCCGATCTTTTCTGGAATTTGTACTTTCTTAAATCGTAAGGCCGGCAATTGAGTCAGTTGAACGATGTGGAATCGGCCGACTTCTTCACCCTTTTTATTATGATCGATGTTAAACACGAATTCTATCTGAAAATGTGAGGCGGCCTTCTCTACGATGGTTTTCATGATTTCTTTCAGACCGGTTTTAAAACCGAAATGATTCTTTTGGATCAATTCCTCTATGGTGATCAAATTGTTCTGAACTCCAAGGAGTTTGATCCTCTTGGTGTTGGCGAACCGGACGTGGAGTGTTTTCATGGTCTCCAGTTCATAACCCTGCAGGGATTCGTTCTTTGTCATGTCCAAGGCATAAAAGTATTGTTGTCCTCGATCGACATTCAGATATTTAAAAGGAATTGGGTTTTTGATCGTGGCCATTGAGACGACAGGAAAATCGTCCAAGACTGTTGCATATCCATGCCCGAAAGCGATACGGGCAAATCCCTCGTTGGGATCCTGGTTTTTTAAGGCATAAGGGAAATATGAATTGGCCACTCCCGAAATGAATGGATAGTAAAACGGACCGGCCAGGGTGTTGTCAAAGATGCCGGGAATGGGATTGATCACTATGGCCATTTTTTCTTGGCTTCCAGGGGGCTGTTTGCCGATAAAATCTTTATAAATAAAATAAATAGCCTGTTTCAGTTGGTTCAAGCGTGTGGGAAATTCAGGGTGATTATTCGGCAGCATGAAGGAGGTGTTCTCGCCTGCATGGACCGTACCTGCCCCCCTTGGAGATATCCATCCCTCATCTGTTGCCGATGACCGGACACTGATGGGGATGTCCCCCACCTCCTCTAGGATTGAGGAAAGAGGGCTAAATTTCTCTTTATTGAGCGTCTCGCCACTATTGATGAAGCTATCATAAAAAGTAGTTGTGAGAATTTGAGTTCTCAGTCTATGGGCATAAGGGATAGAGATTTTGTTGATTTTTACTAATCCGGTTCCTTTCCCCCCGAAGTGTCCTTTTCCGTAGATCGTGACGTTTCCGGCTTTTTCGTAGGCTTTTTCACTCATTAGAAAACATGAAGGCGCATATCTTCAGGGTGCTTGTTCTCCCTTTAAGGAATATGATAGCCTCTGGCGTTGATTTGCGCCTCAACCTGATTATATCAAATTTTCAAGGAAGTGAATAAGCCTCAATTCCTTCCATCTCAGTGCTATTACAGTTGTGGCATTGCTTGCGATTAAGTTGAAATTGAAGCATGATTGATATAAAATAATTTACCACCCAGTGAGGGGTGTGTTTTTTAGTTTGAATGGATTATTCATAAAAACTGCAGATATCCTCATTCCTTTCTTAAGATATCCGCTGAATCATTTTTTAGATGTAATCTTTCATAGAGCTTTAGGAGTTCGGAATAATGATTGACAAACAAAAACCTTTTATTCAAGTGTATTGTCCTGAATGCCAGGAAATGATTCGTCCTGGAGAATGGGCGTCTTGTCCTTTTTTTGAAGGGCAAAAACTGGACATTTCTGACACAGAAGATGCCATGAAACAAATCTTTCGTTGTCATGTGCAATGTGATTGCAAGATTGAATACAGCTATTATGATGGAGACAAATTGGTCACAAAAGTCGAGGATACTATTGAGGACCAAGAAAGTCTTCGGCGTATTCTTACTCTTGTATCAAAAAAAACGGGAAAAAAGGACGAGGGTAAACAAAAAAAAGTTCTTCTTATCGATGATGACACAGATTTTTTGGAGATGCACACAGCTGTGCTGTCGCACAGAGGGTATGAAGTGATGACGGCTCAGAGCTCGCAAGAGGGCATGGAAAAGTTAGAGGAAACAAAGCCTGATATTGTTATTCTCGATGTCATGATGGAGCAGTTTGACACCGGATTCAAAGCGAGCGAACAGATCAAGCAAAAATACAGTGACCTTCCTGTGATGCTGCTGACATCCATCGGTGCACAAACAGGCCTGGATTTTTCCTCCAACGAGGATGTATTAAAGATCAGCAAAGCCGATGTTCTTCTTGATAAACCTGTAAGCCCCAAATTCTTGATAGACGAGATCGAAAGACTGACCACTCCAAAAAGAGATTAATCACCCCGAAATTCCATGGACTTTTTAAGCATATCGAGGAAGAAGTGCCGGCGGTGCTACCGCTGTATTCGTGGCTGCCCCACGAATGCCCTGAAGATCGACGGGGGGAATGTTGTCCGGATCGAGAGCCGGTGTATTCTTTGTGGGGCCTGCTTCAAGAACTGCCCTCATGACGCTGTCATCCCACACACTGCTGTTAATAAAGTCCTCAAGCACCTGGATCAGGGGGAAAAGGTTGTGGCCTGTCTGGATCCGACCTTTCCGGCCGTACTGGACAGGGGGACTCCCGGCCAATTAGTGACGGCTCTGAAAAAATTGGGATTTTACGAAGTTTGGGAATCTGCCCTAGGTGGGGACCTCATTATTCAGGAGTACAAAACATGGCTCTCACAGAACAGGCGCAAGCCCTCTATCTCTTCCTTCTGTCCTTCATTGGTTCTCTATATCGAGAAGTTTGCACCACAACTGGTCGAGAATCTCGTTCCTGTGGTCTCTCCTATGGCTGCTACGGGAAAGGCCGTTAAAGCGCTCAGAGGTAAGGATACAAAAGTCGTTTTTGTAGGTTCTTGCATTTCCAGGATTTATGAGCGGATCAGCCTGCACACAAAGGGATCCGTGGATTGTGTTCTAACCTACCATGACATTAGAGATATACTTGAGAAAAAGGGCATCAACCGGGAAGAGCAAGAACCGTCGGAATTTGACGGGCCTCAACCTGGACAAGGAAGAATGCTCAGTGTGGCGGGTGGCTTATCCCAATGCATCGGTTTTGATCATGATATCCTGAATCTGGATTATGTTGTTGAAGCCGGTTCTGACAGAGCGATTCGGACTATTCAACAGTTGCAGAACGGCACGATCCGCTCCAATTTTTTTGATTTGCTATTCTGTAAAGGATGTATAGCGGGTCCCATGGTGGATAAGAACATCTCGGGTCCCAGCCGTAAACAGATTGTCGTGGATTTTATCAAAGCCCAAGATAAAGTTGTATGGGAAAACCAGAAAGGAATAGCTGACAAGATGAGAACTCTCCGGCTCGAAAGGGATTTCTCAGCTCAGGATGTTTCTTTGCCAGAGCCTGAGGAAGCTAAGATCCAGGCCGTTCTTTCCGAGTTGGGGAAAACGTATCCCCATCGAAATCTGGACTGTGGGGGCTGTGGTTATAATTCATGCCGAGAAAAGGCGGTTGCTGTCGTGCAGGGATTGGCGGAGAAGGAGATGTGTTGGCATTACCTTTTGACTCAGTCCCACCGCCTCTATTCAAAATTGGAAAAATCTCATGAACAGCTCAAGATTTCTCATGAGGAGTTGGCGCAAGCTCAAAAACAGCTTATCCAGTCTGAAAAAATGGCTTCCTTAGGACAATTAGCCGCTGGTGTGGCCCATGAGTTGAACAATCCTCTGGGGACGATCACTCTGTTTGGCCGGATGCTCCAGAAGGAGTTGACTTCCCATACAGATTGGGAAAAGGACATTAACCTTATCGTTCAAGAGGCAGACAGGGCTGCAAAGATCGTTAAGGATTTACTCGGTTTTTCACGGGAGACGAAGCTTAAACCTGGCTTGGTGAATATTAATAACATCATCGAAGAGGCCGTGTCTCTGGTGATGAAGCGCTCACTCTTTCGGAATATTGAGGTTAAACGCGATCTGGATTTTGAACTTCCAACGACCTTTGCAGATCCCGACCTTCTCAAACAGGTTTTTTTGAATATCATTCTTAACGGTGCTCAAGCCATGGAGGGTGAAGGCACGCTGACCTTGAGAAGTCATGTCAAACATGGAGGCAAGGAAATGAAGATTCAGATCCAGGATACAGGCTCAGGGATCGCAAAGGAACACCTGCCAAAGCTTTTTGATCCGTTTTTCACGACGAAGGAAAAGGGTACGGGCCTGGGATTGGCTCTTGTCTATGGGATTATCTCCAAGCACAAGGGGTCGCTCCATGTCGAAAGTGAACTGGGCAAAGGAACGTCCTTTTTGATTCATCTGCCTGTTTTAGATCAGAGCGAATGGATGAAGGGCGAAAAAACGATCGTGGATGTGAACGAAGTCCCAGGAGGTGGAGAGGATGAAACCCAAAGCAAAGATCTTATTGGTTGATGACGACCAGGATTTTCTGGAAATGCATAAAGCCGTGCTAAAAAATCACGGCTATGATGTCCTGACGGCTAGCAGCGGCAATGAAGGCTTGGAGAAGGTGAGGGCCGAGATGCCGGATGTGATCATCCTTGACCTGATGATGGAAAAATATGATACAGGATTTTCCTTCAGCAAAGAGATCAAGAATGACCCTCTCTTCAAGAAGATCCCCATTCTGATGGTGACGGCTGTCGCCGAGGCAACGGGGTACCGGTTTTCTCTAAAGGAGGACGGGTACTGGATGAAAACCGATGACTTCCTCGATAAGCCCATCATGCCGGATGTTCTTATCGGCAAAGTCGAGAAATTGTTAGCAAAGAGAAAGGAGTAACATTGAGTTCCGAAACACGTATTCTTGTTGTCGATGATGAAATGGGCATTCGGGAAGGGTGTAAAAGAGTTCTTTCTGCAGAGGGATATGCTGTTGACGATGCCGAGAACGGGAATGCCGGGCTCGAGAAAGTCAAGGAGAATGCCTATGACTTGCTTCTTGTAGACCTGATGATGCCCGGAATAAGCGGTCTGGAGCTTATCGCAAAAATCCATCTGATCGATCCGGAGATCATCCTTGTGGTCATCACGGGACATGCAACTATTGAGACGGCTGTAGAGGCCATGAAAAAAGGCGCCTATGATTATCTGCCAAAACCTTTTCCGCCGGACGCTCTTATAGCAATTGTTAGGCGAGGACTGGAGAAAAGGACTCTCCGTAAAGAGGCAAAAAAACTTTACGAGGAACGGGACCAGAGACTTCTCGAGCTCGTTAATGAGCGCAGCCGCATGCGAACGATCATCGGTTGTATGGCGGATGGAGTGCTGGTTGCAAACATGGAAGGCCGGTTGGTTCTATGGAATGCAGCCAGCGTCAAGATGCTCGAATCCAGAGGTTTTGATGTGGCAGGTGAGCCTTTAGAATATTACATAGATAATCAAGCCATGATCGATGCGATCAAAGAGGTCCTGTCGGCCAAAGATGAAAGCTTTTCGATGATTAGTCATGAGATCGAAGTTGAGGGGGATCCAAAGACGGTATTGATGACCAACATCGCACCGATCAGAGATGAAAAAGGGAATATCCTCGGTGCCGTGTCTGTTCTTAGAGATATCACCCAACTCAAGGAGATCGATAAGATCAAATCCCAATTTGTATCCATGGTGGCGCATGAATTGCGTGCTCCGCTTGCTGCGATCAAAGGGTGGCTGGATATTGTGATTACGGGAGAGGGTGGTGGTGATGAAAAACAGCAGAAACAGTGGCTGGAGCGTGCCAGAGACCGGTCTGACTCGCTCCTGGCATTGGTCAATGACCTTCTGGAAATAAACCGTATGGAGGCGGGGAAGATCGCTCAAAAGATGGAGCCTGTTCAGGTTACGGATATAATTAGAAAAATTCTCGATTTCATGAAACACGAAGCTGAAAAGAAGAACATCACTATCATAGATAAATTACCCGAAAATCTTCCCTTGATCCAGGCTGATAAAAGGGACATGGAAAAACTCTTCGCGAACCTGATCACGAATGCCATCAAATACAGCACTGAAGATGGAGATATTACTCTAGAGGGAGAAGTGGAGGGCAGTTATGTGTGCTATCGAGTGAAAGATGCGGGTATCGGGATATCCCCAGAGAATTTAGACCATATTTTTGATGATTTTTATCGTGCTGACGATGAGAGGGTTAGGAAGATCACGGGAACAGGGTTGGGTCTCACTATTGCCAAAAAAATTGTAAACTCCCACTTCGGGCGCATAGAAGTAGAGAGTAAAGTGGGACAGTGGAGCTCTTTTTCTGTTTGTCTTCCCTGTGAAGAAAGAAAAAAGTGAAAAGTGAGTCCAAATGAGCACAGACGACAAATATCAACTTAATGAGATTGTGCAGAAAGAACAGATCGCTCCTTCGATCGTGTGTTTTAAAATATTCACCCCGGTTGTGGCAGACGCTGTCCAAGCGGGACAGTTTGTCGTTGTGCGGACGGATGACTACGCCGAAAGGGTGCCTCTGACTGTGGCAGATTGTGATCCTGAAGAGAAGACAATCACATTGATCGTACAGGTTGTGGGAACTGCAACACAAAAAATGGATGTCCTGGAAGTGGGAGATGTTTTTCTGGATGTTGTCGGGCCGTTGGGAAAGCCCACCGAAATTAATAAAGTGGGGACAGTGATCTGTATCGGAGGTGGGGTTGGTGTGGCACCTGTTTATCCCATCACAAAATCTTTCAGGGAGGCCGGAAATAAAATCATCTCCATTTTAGGTGCGAGAACGAAGGACATGCTCATCCTGGAAGATGAGATGAGGACCATAAGCGACGAATTGTTCATCACCACTGATGACGGGACCGCTGGACATCATGGCTTCGTGACGGATGAACTCAAGAGGCTCATGGATGAGGGGAGAGAGATCAACCTCGTCGTCGCTATCGGGCCTGCCATCATGATGCGAGCTGTGGCAGAGGCAACAAGATCCAGTAAGATAAAGACCATCGTAAGCCTCAATTCACTGATGGTCGATGGCACCGGAATGTGCGGTGGATGCCGGATCCACATCGGAGGGGCGACTAAATTCGTCTGTGTGGATGGGCCGGAATTCGATGGCCATTTAGTCGATTATGATGAGCTCATGCAAAGGTCTGAGATGTATGCCCGGGAAGAACACCGGGCCATGTGGGATCATGCGTGTAAGCTCCAGGATGCCGAAAAAAACCTGAAAAGAGCCAACAAAAGAGAGCCCATGCCCAAGCAGGATCCAAAGCTCAGGATCAAGAATTTCGATGAGGTGGCTCTAGGATACAGTAAGGAACAGGCTTTGCGAGAGGCTTCCCGATGCCTCCAGTGCAAGAAGCCCTTCTGTGTGGAAGGGTGTCCAGTGGGTATTGATATACCCGCTTTTATCGGACTGATCAAAGAGGGCGATTTTATCGGTGCCATCCATAAGGTCAAGGAAAAGAACAGCCTTCCCGCTGTCTGCGGCCGGGTGTGTCCGCAAGAGGAGCAGTGTGAGATCAAGTGTATTCTTGGGAAGAAGAAGGACCCTGTGGCCATCGGCCGATTGGAGAGATTTGTGGCTGATTACGAATACGAACAAGGGGAGGTTCGGGTACCCAAGAAACCAAAACCCACAGGCAGGAAGGTTGCGGTCATCGGCGCGGGGCCTGCAGGATTAACCGTAGCCGGAGAATTGTCAAAGTTGGGGCATGCCGTCACGGTTTTTGAGGCTCTCCATTCGCCTGGAGGTGTTCTTGTTTACGGGATTCCTGAGTTTCGGTTGCCCAAGCGGATCGTCCAGCGGGAGAGCGATTACATCGAAAAGTTAGGCGCCGAGATCAAAGTCAGCTACGTGGTTGGCAAAGCAAAGACAATAGACGGTCTTCTCGAGGATGGATTTGATGCGGTTTTCATCGGAACTGGAGCGGGTTTACCGTATTTTCTGAATATTCCTGGGGAAAATCTCAACGGTGTGTATTCAGCCAATGAATTTCTGACTCGAGTGAATTTGATGAAGGCCTACTTGTTTCCAGAGTACAACACACCCATACACCTTGGCAGGAATATTGCCGTGATCGGCGGGGGAAACGTGACTATGGATTCTGCGAGAACAGCACTGCGTCTTGGTGCGGAGAATGTCTACTTGATATATCGCCGGTCCCGCCAGGAAATGCCCGCCCGTGAAGAGGAGATAGAAAACGCTTTTGAGGAGGGTGTCCAGCCTCATCTTCTTACGAATCCCGTCCGCATCCATGGGGATGAAAAAGGCTGGGTTCAGGGGATCGAATGTCTCAAAATGAAACTTGCAGAGCCCGATGAATCAGGTAGACGGCGACCTGTCCCTATCGAAGGCAGTGAACATATAATAGACGTAGATATGGTTGTAGTTGCGATCGGTCAGGGTCCCAATCCACTATTAACGGCGACTACGCCAGATTTGGAATTGAACAGATGGGGCAATATCGTGGCGGATGAAGAAACAGGGAAGACTTCGAAAGAAGGCGTCTTCGCCGGCGGAGACATAGTGACTGGTGCAGCCACTGTGATTCTCGCCATGGGTGCAGGGAAAAACGCTGCTAATGCCATAAATCAGTATCTTAAAGACGGCAATTGGTGACAATCAGTTAAGCTGATTCGTCAGCACTCAAAGATATCAAAAATCCCATTTGGGGAGAAAATAAATGGTTTTTGATTATGATCCATTAGCTTCCGTTCAAGCGGCAGGGCCTCCTGGTTCCATCTCTTTCATCTATGGCCTTCCTGATCCCAAGACATTCCCCGTGGATGAACTCCAGCGCTGCTTCGATCGCGTGCTCCGGGAAGATTCCGCGCTCGCCCTGCAGTACGGTCCGGAGCAGGGGTATGGACCGTTGATCGATTTCTTGTTGGAGAGGATCAATCAAAAAGAACATTTAGACATTAAACGTCCCAATCTGATGTTGACAGGCGGTTCTGCTCAAGCTCTCGAACATATTTGTTCTCTGCTCACTCGCTCTGGCGATCTTGTGCTTGTCGAAGCCCCCACATACAGAGATTCTATGCAGCTTTTCCGGAATCATGGATTACGGCTCAAACAAGTTCCCATGGACAACGACGGATTAAAAATCGACGAACTGAGCGGTCGTTTGAAGGCTCTCAAAGAACAGGGAGAGCAAGTACAGTTTCTCTACACAATTCCGACATACCAGAATCCAACAGGGTGTACACTATCGAAACAACGACGGCAGGCGCTTATGGATATCTCTGAGGAATGGGACCTGCTGATCGTTGAAGATGATGTGTATAGAGATATCGCCTTCGAAACGACTGAACTTCCCTCTTTGTTTTCTCTGGACAAAGGTAGTCGTGTGTTGAGCATCGGAAGTTTTTCCAAAATCATGTCCCCTGGCTTGCGGCTCGGATGGCTGGTTGGGCCTGAAGAGCGTATCTTATCCTTTATAGAAAGTGGATTCCGCCATATGGGAGGCGGTGCCAACCCCCTGGTTGCCAATGCCCTCTCTGTTTACTGTAAAAAGGGATTTCTAGAACCGCATGTCGACTCAATCCGGATGCTTTACAGCAAAAGGAAAGATGTCATGTTAGATGCCTTAGAATCCAGCATGCCAGATAGCATTAAGTGGACAAAGCCCAGAGGAGGGTTTTTCGTCTGGATAACGTTACCGGATGGCTTGAGCTCGATGGATCTTGTGCAGATGGCAAAAAAAGCCGGTCTTTGGATCTTAGAGGGGGATCCCTTTTTTGCTGAAAAGCAAACGGATCAGCACCTCCGGCTCGCCTTCAGCTATGTCGAAGAGAATAAGATCCGCGAGGGGATCGAAAAACTTGCCACCCTCCTCACACAAAAGGGGACAGGCTACTTTTTATAGGGGTAATTAAAAAAGTAGCCTGTCCCCTT
>CAZXJE010000097.1:0-11925 GCA_964640835.1 uncultured Eubacteriales bacterium | reverse complement strand
CATGCTCAAGATCTACAATATCCACACTACCAAGTACTCATTAGTATGAAGAGCCCGGTGTCGTTTTGGGTGTTCTAAAGACTATTGGTAAAAGCTTCTTCTTCTCGGTATTATTGTGCTCAGACTGATGTAAATGACAGAAAATAAAAGTATTAGGTCTTAAAAACCACAATTATTTCTCTTTAAATCATACTTTTTGGGGTCGTTTTGGGTATTCTAATGACTTTTTGTGGGTGATAACTCCTTCCTCTCAGCTTAGAAAGGCCTTTATCCCCATGAAATATTACATCTAAGGTGATTATTTAAAGGATTGAACGGGTCATTTTATTTCATATCAATAAGTTGCGTCAGTCTGAGCATATTAGACTGCATATTAGATATGTCATTAGTAACAATATAACCGAAATCACTCTGTTTCGTTTAAAAGAGTGGAGGAAACATGAACACTCAATCTTCTGTTCTGTGCGGCTTAGTTGTCGTGGGCATATTACTTTTGCTATTGGTGCCAGATCCGGCCATGACTCAGGATCATACGGAGAACGATAAAATTTGGGCGTCCTTCACGGCCTGGATCAGGACCAATCCGGAGAAAGCATCCCTCAGGATTTATGAAGAGAAGCTGACCCAAGAGGGTCTGCCGCAAGACGAAATCAAACGGCAGATCGAGACTATCCGCCGCCTCTTCAAAGAGCATCCTGAAAAAAGCACCGAATTCACCTATGACCGCATCTTTTCCAAGCCCTTGACGGGTGATCCTAAAAAGGACGGTTTCACCTCCACTCCAAGTGTTTTTATGGTGGAATCCACCAAGGACCTCGATCCTGGAACAGCCCTCGATGTGGGGGCAGGACAAGGCCGCAACTCTGTCTGGTTGGCTCAGCAAGGTTGGGATGTAACCGCCATCGATATCTCCGGTGCCGGCTTGGCCGCTGCTTCTGCCAATGCCATAAAAGTGGGCACCTCCATTACGACCGAGAAAACGACCTACCAGGACTTCGACTTCGGTACCGAGCGATGGGATCTCATTGTCATGATTCTGTCCTGGGCGCCGGTATCCAATCCGACCTTCATGGCCAGACTGAACGCCTCCCTTCGTCCCGGCGGCGTCCTCGTTTTCGAGCATGTTCTTGCCTCAGAGAAGCAGTCCTTCCCCGCCTATGTCCACGCGCTACCCCCCAATGCTCTTCTCTCCCACTTCAAAGATTTTTACATCCAGAAATATGAGGAGGGCGTCTGGTTAGGTGATTGGGGTGGACCCCCAGCCGAACTCGTCCACATGATCGCAAAAAAAAATAAAGAAAGACTAAACGAGCCGGCAAAAAATATCTAAAAATTGGTAAGGGGAAATTTTAATCTCTTTGAAGAGAAGGATCATCAACTTCTATGAGTATCTATTGCGGGTAGAAATTGCAGAGAGTGGGGAGTTCCATCAGTCCATTCGAGAAATGGACCCTCCATCGGTTAGCTCAGGGAGCTGACCTAGAGCTAACGTCACTTTCGTCCGATTTATCTCAGCCCTGATAACCTCTCCCTCGCATCTTCGACTTCAACTCTTCCCGGGTCTGCATCCTTCCACAGATCGAGGAATTTCTGGTAATGCTCTATGGCCTTGGTTGTGTCCCCTTGATCCTCATAGATCTTGCCGAGCATATAAAAGCTCTTTGTATAAATGTCGCCATAAAACAGGCCTCCAGGTGTTAGGACGATGATTTTTTCGTACTGTTCCTGCGCTTTTTTTAGATCTCCCGATCTGTAAAAAGCTGATGCCAAAGATTCGATGAATTGTTCATTAGTTTGGTGAGGGATCAGAGACATTGCCTGTTGAAAAAGATCGATGGCTTCTGCAAAGTTCCCTCTCTCGAGTTCAATTCGGCCCATTAAGTGATAATACAGCCTCATGGATTTTTTATGAATCCCGGCCTCAATGAATTGTTTGAGCTCATCCGCTGTTTTTTGAGCTTCTTCCAATGAGTGATTCGCTGCCTGAACCAGACCTTTCATATGCAATGCAGATCTTTGCAGATTTTTGCTATCCGTTTTCGCTTGGATTGCAGTCTCTAAAGCTCGCTCACACTCTGTCACTGCCTCCTCAGGATTTCCGGTCCGGCTGTGGATGTATGCCAACTCTCCATGCATTTCTGATTCCACCCAATTGACTTGGTACTCCCGTGCCATTTCGATCCCGCGGCTGGGCCAGGTTTTTGCCCTCTCATACTTTCCCCATGTCAGATCTAGAGCATATAATCCATTTCTAGCCAGATAGCCTGCACCTGGTTCTGGATCTTCCTTGAGTTTCCAGTATGTATTCTCCGCTATTTTTAGATCGTTTTGATACCTGTAGACTCTGGCTAGGGAGTTGATATTCCTGAGATTGGTTGGATCAAGGGAAATGGCTTTTTCGACCTCAGATAGTGCTAGGTCATATTTTCCGAGATGCTGATAATGAGTGGCCAATCCCCGGCGGATGCCGTCGGAATCTCCTGAATTCTCGAGATAAAAATCAAGAATTTCCTTTGCTTTGTTTTCTTCTCCATTTTTTCTGTAACACGATGCAAGACTTGTGTATGTCACAACAAACTCTGTACCTGCTTTTACTATATTCTCATAATAAGATATCGCCTCTTCCCACTGGTCGAGATCATGATACATGATAGCTGTATTGTGGTTCGCTATGGTGTCATCCGGATAGAGTTCAAGGACTTTTTTAAAGGCAGCTATGGCCATATCGTATGTATCTTCATTATCGAAATAATAAGTACCCTCGATCATAAATCGTTCCCTATCCGAGAGCCGGTCTGTCAGAGCCATGGCTTTTTCTAGGTATTCCCTCCGTTTTGGGGCGAATCCAAGGTTGCCATAGGAAATTCCCAGCTTCCTGTAGGCCATGGCAAATTCCGGGTCTACAGTCGTGGCTCTTTCGATTAGAGGGATACTCGCTCTGTACTGGCCTTGATTAAAAAGCCTGACTCCTTCGGAATAGTGTTTAAACGCTTCAGGAGACCGGGAAGTGATCTGGGCCAGTTCTTTATCCAGATCGCTGGACATCTGTTCTTCTGATAGGTTTAAGCCTGTTTTTATTTGTGTGGTGATCTTGTCGAGGGAATCTGTGATGCTGACTTCTCCTATTCCCTCTTCTCTTATTGAACTGATGACTTCCGTAGTGTCGGCCTTCATGAGGGTGGTGTTGATGATGAATTTATCTCCTGCAGTGATAAAACTTCCTCTTATGATATGGTTTGCGCCTCCCTGAGTAGCGAAACTTTGAAGATCATCAGTTGTATATTTGTCCTTTTCAAGTAAGTCCTGTTTTTCCAGGAGAGTATAAATCCGGTCGCTGCTGAGGACATGGAGGAACTTGGACTGGCTGAGGTCGGTGATCAGCATCTCACTCAGCCCACTCCGCCAGTTATCCAGAGCTTCGTCACCGGAGTTATTCTCGAAGTACAAAATCGCCAGCGATGGCTTATCCGTCGGAATAGCAGGAGCTGTTTCTTTTGTGAGGACAAATTGCCATAAGATCACTGCGGCAACGATGAGAGCGACACCAACTAATGCCGGAACGAACAATTTTTTCAATCCGAAGGTGACGGTTATCTCCCTTGATGTGAGGGGTTTTTTATCTGGGATAATTCTCTCTGTTGTCGGAATACCATCCGCTATATTCACGAGCTCGGATCGGACTTCCTGTGCACTCTGATACCTCTTGTCCTTATCCTTCTCCAGGCATTTCAATATCATATTGCTTAAATCCCCAGATATTTGTTCATTCAATTCCTTAGGATCTTTGGGTATCTCGCTTTTGTGCTTGATCCCTACTGTAAAAGGAGTGTCTCCTTCGAAAGGAACCCTTCCGGTCACCATCTCATACAGGATGACACCCAAGGAATAGATATCCGAACGCTGGTCGGTCTCCTTACCCTCCACCTGTTCCGGTGACATGTACTCGGGTGTCCCGATCATCACTCCTGCGCCTGTTATTCCTTTCCCCTCCACAGAGCGCGCTATCCCAAAATCCAATATCCTGGCATTACCGTCTTTGTCGATTATGATGTTGGAGGGCTTTAAATCCCGGTGTATAACACCCTGATGATGGGCTTCGATCAATCCCTCGCAGATCTCCTTGGCAATAGAAATGGCTTTTCCTGTAGTCAATTGACCGGTTTGTCTTATCAGTCCCCTGAGGTCCTGCCCTGACACATATTGCATAGTAATAAAATGTGTGCCCTTATCTTCCATGAGCTCGTACATGCGGCCGATATTTCGGTGGCTGATCTTTCGGGCGAATTTGAGTTCGTTCTTGAATCGATCGATGGTCTTTTCGTCTTTTGCGATCTCCGGTCTTATGAGCTTAAGGGCCACCTCCTCTTTTAGTTCTTTATCCAGTACTCTGTAAACTCTTCCCATCCCTCCTTTGCCAAGCTCTTCAATGATCTGGTATCTTCCGGCATATGTTGATCCTGTTGTTAATTCCTCCTTGGGTGCTTCGATCGTTTCTGTGACGTCGATGTCCCCAGGGGAGAGGAGTTGAGTCCCACACTCGCCACAGAACTTCAGCGCTTCTGGATTGTCAGCCTTACACTTGGGGCAAGTTATAGCCATCGTTTTCCCCTTATTTTGGTTGAGAAAAGAATAGCAAGGAATGGGATAGGTGTCAAATTAAAGAAGTGACGGGTTAGAGATAAAGGGACAGCGTACTAATTCAATTCTAATTCACTCAAAGTCAATGAGGCAAAAAATTTTCCATCACCCATATTTCAACGATTTGAAGATAATCGTGAAAGGCAACCTGCTTTCCAGAAGGGTGTACATCCAGACCGTTCATTTTCTTATCCGTCTTCCAGAGCATTTGAGGTTCTCTCCCTTCGGAGGATATTTTCCAAAGGCTTGTTCCATCTTTTTCGCCTTTTGCAAAGAGAACGGATTTTCCGTCAAATGACCAGTCAAAAGTTCGAAGAAATCCCTGCTCTTTTATTGTGAGCAATTCCTTCGCCTCCCCTCCAGAAATGGGCATAATCAAGAGCCTCTCCGTTTTTTCTTCAGCATTATAGATATCAAATAGCAATTTTTTTCCATCGGGCGAAATTGCTAGACTTCTTTGTATATTGGGATCACAATAAAGTTGCTGCTTCTGACCTGATTCGATTTGGTATTTCAAGATGCAGCCTTGATTTACATAGAAAACATTTTTTGCATCTGCTCCCCATTCACCCCAGATATAGCTCCATATACCTACATCCGGACTTTCGGGAGCGTATTCTGCCAGTTGGCTTACTCTTCCATTATCAATGTCGATCTTGTAGAGCCCTCCCACGTAACCCTTTTTTCTTTCTGGATTAGAAAAAGATGTGACCATAATGGAGCGGCTGTCAGGAGACCAACGGGGGTTATTAAGATCCTTTAATTCACAAGGTACTTCGCGGTCCTCTCCAGTTTCAAGGGAATATATATGGATAACTTCCTCAAAGTAACCAGGTCCTGCAGGCCCGAGTTTCTCAAAAATATAGGCCATCTGCTTGCCATCGGGTGACCACTGGGGGCAGCGATTTGAACCCATGAAGGATTGTTTCAGAGGATCTTGCACTTTACCTGTATTTAAGTCTATAACAGCAACGCAGGAATTAAACCAACTTCGATAGATGCTGAAAAAGTAGGCGCCATTTTGAGTAAATCCCAAGGGGAAAATTTTTCCTATACCGCTTTTAATCATTCGGGGAGACCCTTTGGGCCTGCCATTTACGATCGGAATCATCCAGAGGTCCATAGTTCCTGTACGCTCGCTGATGAATATCACTTCCTCTCCACCCGGTGCCCAGCCCAGCAGCCTGTCGTTGGCAGGGTGTTCGATCAATGGGTTCTCTCGGCTTCCATCTGTGGCTAGAAGGTAGATGTCGTAGTTTCCGGAATCTCCCTTGACTGGAAGATCAAAAGCGATGTACTGGTCATCGGGTGAATAGCAGATGCAGTCTTGTGTTGTCTGCCCCAACTCCGATTTCTTGATCACATGGAGATTACCATCACTGACCGAAACCCATGCGATCTGGAACTTCTTATCTATCCTGCCGTACATCCTGACCGCAATACGTTTGCCGTCTGAAGACCATTGAGCTGGAAAGATTTCAAAATTTTTGTCGCTGTAAAGGATGCGAGAAGATGACCCATCAATTCCGATGAGCCTTAAATCAATACAATGATTGTCATCAGACAGTTCATTAAACCAGGAGTAGGCGATTTGTTTGCCGTCAGGAGAAATCCGAGAGTAAAAGGCGTATTGTATGGGAGCTTGCCATGTTGCTTCATGAGTGAGACGGTGTTTTTTTCCAGTAGCCAATTCGTGGATAGCCAGATCTCCTGTTTTCCAGTCTACATAAGAGAGGTAGCGTCCGTCAGGGGAAGGGCTTCCGCGAAAATCCACGTCAGGGCCTGACCAGATCTGGCGGATTGTAAACTCTTTATCCCCTTTCTCTATCAACGCCTGGGCTTTGAGAAGAATGGAGATTTTTTCTCTGGCGAGCCTGACCTCTTCCGTTTGCTCGGGATAATCATCAACCACTTTCTGGTAAGCTTTGAGTGCTTGCTCCATACCCAATTTTTCATAGCACATGCCGATTTGAAGCTGAGCTTTGGCGCTCATTTCCCTCTCTTCTGGAAAGTCGGCAATGATTTTGAGAAAGAGCTGCATGGCTCCCTCCAAGTCGCCCTCTGCTTCTTTCTTAAAAAGGGCTTCTTCGTAGAGTTGCTCGGCTGGCTCCTGGGGGAAAGCTTCCGGCAATAAAAATAGTGTAAGCAGAATTGATAATGTTATGGCCATGACCAGCGAAAGCGAAATTTTCTTTGGGCTCATATTCACCAACAATCTTGCCTGTTAATATTCTCTCTGTGCATAGATCGTATCAAATTTTTTGCCACCGTCGGTTAAGGTTGGATTAAGATTGCGATGCATTTCCATTAAGAGCTCATTAACCAATAAATTTGTATCCAACTCCCCTGACACTGATGATGTATTTTGGATTAGCTGGATCGTCCTCAATTTTCCTTCTCAGATGAGCGATGTGAGGATTAATTGTCCTCGGCGAAACAATTGCATCCTCCCAGGCCTCATCGAGCAGGTTGTCCCTGGTTAACACTTCTCCATTATGCTCGATGAGATGCTTGAGCAGTTTAAATTCCAAGGCTGTTAAATGCAGATTCTTTCCAGCTTTATGCACTTCATGGCTTTTGAAGTTGACAGTTACATCACCGAATGTGTGGATCTCTCCAACTTCTTCCCTATGCCACACCCTTCTTAAAATAGCTTTCACCCTGGCAACCAACTCCCTGGTGCCCACAGGCTTGGTGACATAGTCATCGGCGCCCAATCCCAGTCCGACCACCTTATCCATCTCTTCAGTCCTTACCGCTGTTATCATCAAAACAGGCGTATTTTTGCCTCCTTCCCTGATCTTTTTACACACCTCAAAACCATTGAGCTCTGGTAGCATTATATCGAGGATGATCAACTGGAAATCTCGGTCCATGGCTTTCCTCAAGCCCTCCTTTCCGTCTGAGGCAGTGGAGACTTTGTATCCCTCAAACTCAAGGTCATCTTTTATTCCTATGAGGATGGCATTATCATCTTCAACAATCAGAATCTCATCCATTTTTATCCTTCTCTCCTTTTACAGGTAACTTTAAAGTAACCTTCGTCCCTTTACCCGGCTCGCTTTCCAGCTTTGCCTCACCTTTATGCGCCTTGATGATATGAGCGACAACACCAAGACCTATCCCACTACCCCTGATTTTACCGCCATATGCTCCATCAGACCTGTAAAACCTTTCAAACACTTTTTTCTGTTCTTCCTTGCTGATCCCTATCCCCTCGTCTTCCACTTCTAAAAACACATTCTCTTGGTCAGACCAGGCTCGAAGGTATGCTCTCTGGCTTTGTCCCCGGTATTTCAAAGCATTATCGAGCACATTAAAAAGGGCCCGAGAAATAGCCTCCTTATCAGCTGAGACTCTCGGCATTTGCTCCGGTATCTCCGTTTTCAGGATAAATTTCTTCCCGGCAATTTGTTTTGGAAAGCGAGAGGCAACATCCCTTGCCAGTTGGACAATGTCTATTTCCTCAAAGCGGTATTCTTTCATCTCTGCTTCTATTTTGGAGAAATCGAGAATGTTTTCGACCAGCCGGCTCAGACGATCGATTTCATCGGTTATGATTTCATAGTACAGTTGTTTCTTTGTCTCTTCTTTAACCCGACCTCTCTTGAGAAGCTCGGCTAAATAACGAATGGACGTCAAGGGTGTTCTGAAATCATGGGAGACTGTGGAAACAAATTCTGATTTTAACTTGGCTAGTTCAAGCTCTTTGGCTGTCATCCTGATCGCTAAAAATCCTCCTAAAAGTATGGCCATTACGACCGCTGCCACAGAAAGGATATAAATATTTTTCCTCAGATTGTACTCCTTTTCGGCTTCGCTGGGGTTGTCTTGGAAGATATTCACGTTCCAGGGTGGAAAATTTTCCTCAAAGCCTCTTGAAAGCGACAAGGTAGGAATCGGCTTCTCTTGGATTCTTATATCTTTGCCGGCCACGACATCCCCAGATTCATCTCTTATCTGAATCTGCCATTCATCTCTTAGAGGAAGCCTGTCTAATATTTCTGGCAGAAGATTCGCGGCGAGAAAACTGGTGTCGATTTTCATACCCAAGAGTACTTTATCATCGATGTGTGTGTAGGTGATCATAAAGACTTCTTCTTCAATCTTTTGGCAAAAATGGGTAAAAATTCCATGTGTTGCTCTTGGGGCATGATTTTTTCTCTCAATTAAGGGCGCAATCCTTTGAGCGAGATTTTCAAGTGTGTTCATCCGGCCTAGTTTTTCTTCCTCAAACTGCTCCAGCTTCTCCCATTCTTTGATGAGGGTCTCATTATTGTTTGTTTCTCTAATTTCTACGAGGGCAGATTCAATGGTTTTTCTGATTTTATTCCGGTAAAAATAAAAACGGTCCTTTGTCAACGGCCATCTTGATTTGGCAATGTTGCTGTAGAGTTCAAGGAATGCTTCGGCTTCTTCATTTTTTTTACCCATATTGCCATTGATGGTTCCTATTTGGTATTGAGCTAATAACCCGAAAGGAATTCCATCAGAGCTTATCTCATCAGGATATTTTTTTAAGACCTCTCGGTAAACTTCCAGTGCCCTCGGGCTTTTTCCGGATTTTGTATAGCAACGGCCAATGCAATTCAGAAGAGTTGCGCCCGAAGCGATATCGGAAGTTTCATTCATTAATTTTTTATATAATTCTATGGCTTGATCATAACTTTTCGTACGGAATTCGGATGTTTCTGCTCTTTTGAAACGGGAATCGGCTTCTATTTCAATCGGTTGTTCACCTGAAGATTCTCTTTCTCCCTGAAGGAGAAAAAGCGGTTTAATCGAGGGGAAAGACACTCTGCCTTGTGCGTTGATAATAAAAATCTCTTCGATGATTTCTTCTTCCTCTGCAATCCTCCCGCAGGTTTCTTTAAGGACTATTTCTTGAGATGAAATTTGATCATTCCGGATCAATCTCCTTATTCTCTCCTCAGTTTCTGATACAATCGCCCTCACTTGGTCCATGAGGAGTTGGGCTGTTCTCGCCTGTTCTTCTTTTATCTCTTTTTCTTTAACCAGTTTTTCCCTTTCGGCTTCACGGATAGCCAGAATGGTAAGGATGAGACTCAAGAGGATTATCACTCCCGAAAAAGCAATTATTGCCTTTCTTTTCCAACCCAGCCTTATTTTCACTTGAAGTTACCCCACAGGCGTGTTTCTGAAAGGGACCTATTTGTTCAATTTCAAATGATTCGCCACCCCTTTCTCTGTTGGATAGCTTATAACATGGTAAATTTTAAGTCAAACTAGACAAACAGAAATCTTCTTTCCGGAGAAATGTAAATATCGCTGGATGTATTTGTGTCTAAATTTGCCTGGGGTTTTTTTAAAAAACTCTGAAATTCAAGTGAAAAAATTGGTAGATTGTCAAATCCATCGCACTCATTAACAGCTTAGTTTGAAGATTGTGTCCTAGTCCATGTTGTTTCAAACTTGAAAGGAGCTTTTGCCTTGAGAGGCTTTTTGGTTTCAAGTCTACCTTTTCCTTTCTCCCGATAGCCCCAATAAGCTTCAGTAAAACGAATTGTGCCCCCTTCCGGATCATCCTCAGGAGCTATCGTTGTATCTACGACAATATCCCATGTATTTGTTTCAGGGCTGGTAACCGCGATAATTCCACTTCCCGCGGCAACGTCACGACTGATCACAATATTATGAAAATCTTCACATCCAATGGGTAAGATATTATCTGTTTTTATAATATCAATAAAGACTTCTCCTGAAGGATAAACAGGTGTTTCTGTAATTTGCCCTATATCACAGTCTACTTTAATTGATATCCACACAAGCTTATAATCATTTTCAGGCACATTATCTTCGTCGGAATAAGGATGAAAATTTTCTACCAAAAAGGACTGCATACATTCAGGAGCTATAGCAGCATTTGGGCAAAGTCCAAATCCTGGGAAACTACATGACTTATCCTCAATTTTTGTATTATCACGCAACTCAAGGTCCCCATTAAGAAATTGGAAACCGATTTTATCATTTTTCGTGAGGATCTCTGGATCGTTCGCAATGTAAAATCGAAAGTCGGTGGAAAAGGGTGGTCCCTTGCGTTTCGATTGTACGACGCGTACGCTGAAGGGATAGCTGTCTGGGAATTCTTTTCCTCCTTGAGCAGCTGCATACAAATTATCACAACTGGATTTGTTTGGAATCGTTACGCTCCATTCCCAATAAATGGGCTTATCGGCTTTGAGAGAATTAATCCCCATAAAGACCAAAGCCGCCATTGAAATAATTACTAAACTCAGCCATTTTGACTTACTGATCATTTACTCCTCCTTTTTTATTTTTGTTTCGTTAATTTTGGGCTTTATCTATGGCATCACCCCCTCTGTTAGAAACTTGTATCATCTGCATTATAAAGTTTTATGAGTGGTTGGTGGTTAAGGTTGTGTTGTGATTTGGTAAAGAGTTGGTGGCGTTTTTTTTGTTTTCAAATGGAAAGTTGCCTTAATCAGCTTGATATTCTTGACTAAATCCCGGAATTGCCAGATTGTGATGGATGTAAACGAAATCCGGCCTCAAGTACAAAGGATTTGACCAAACTCCTTTTAATTGTTATTTTGTTATAGAATAAACCAGCAAACAATAGCGAGGGTTGATGAGATTTAAATTCTTTGTTTCTTTGATCGTACTGCTGTTCATATTGTCTCCTTGTGCATTGTCTCAATCGAAGGGAACTGGGGCTATTGTTGGAGTTGTTACTAATGAGGAGGCAATCCCTCTTCCCGGGATTACAGTGACCCTGTCGAGCCCAAATATCATGGGAGTCCGGAGTGCGATTACAGACAGAAAGGGCGGATACAGATTTCCCTCTCTTCCTCCAGGTGTTTATAACTTAAAAGCTAAACTGCAAGGTTTTACAACCGTAATCCAGGAAAATATCCGCCTGCATACCACGATTCGCTTGACTGTAGATATTACGATGAAAATGACGACTCTGGAGGAAGAAATCATAGTCGTTGCTCAATCGCCGACCATTGATGTCAAGACCTCTGAGACTGCCTCAGTAACTCTCTTAGATGAGCTGCTCCGCAATTTGCCAACCCTTCAAACTACACACGATATCGTGAATTTGGCACCTGGTGTCGATCAAGATGTGGCATATGGTGCATCGGCGCGCACAGGAATTGCATATCAAGTGGATGGCGTGGATGTTTCTGATCCCTCATTGGGTTCTGCCTGGGTTTTACTCGATTACAACACTATTGAAGAAGCCAAAGTCATGGGCATAGGACTCCCGGCAGAATATGGGGCTTTCACCGGTGTCATCTTCAA
>CAZXJE010000096.1:8043-11998 GCA_964640835.1 uncultured Eubacteriales bacterium | reverse complement strand
AGAAAATAGTGTCTCTGACTGTTGGAAGAATGTATCAGGGGGATATTTATGCCAAAAGCCTTTATATGCTTGGTAAAATCCATCAGGAAAAAGAGGAGACAGATAAAGCTATCGAATACTATGAGCGATTTCTCGAAATATTGAAGAATACAGACCAAAAATCCCCTGAATTCCAAAATGCCCACAAGCAGCTATCCCTCCTCGCGAAAAACTGAGCATAAACTCTTGACATCGGATTTCTGAATCTATATGTTTATGGACTCTGGGGAGTATTTATAAGCGATAAGGAGCATTAAATTTTACATCTGAGGGCTTATTGCCATAGGGGGAGGTAAAATGTACGCACGTTTGACCAGATTACACGTGAGAGTTGAGAGGTTGGAACACGCGATCAAAATTTTTAAGGAGAGCATTCTTCCTGCCACTCGAACGCAGATAGGATTTCGGAGCATCTTTCTGTTCACCAATCCCAAAACCGGTGAAGGTGCGACGCTATCCCTGTGGGATAGTGAAGATGACGTCATCGCCAGCGAGGAAAATCATTACTACCAAGAACAACTGGTTAAAGTCATGAACACCTTCACGGCCCCGCCTGTCCGCGAAGGTTATGAAGTCGAGCACTTTGAATTTAAAGAATAAAAAAAGGGGACAGGCTACTTTTTCCAGAGGTAATTAAAAAAGTAGCCTGTCCCCCTTTTGATATCTGAAAAAGAATTGAATTTTTAAAAGGTCTGTTATATTATCCGCAACGCCATTCCCATGGGAGAGCTGACTTTAAATCGGAGGAGAATCATGAACGCAAAAAAAGGATTTCGACTGCCTGTTTTCCCCCTGTTGATCGTCCTGCTATTCTTATTGA
Organism: uncultured Eubacteriales bacterium; assembly: GCA_964640835.1. Lineage (GTDB taxonomy): Bacteria > Acidobacteriota > Aminicenantia > Aminicenantales > Aminicenantaceae > WTAW01. The sequence goes on along the minus strand of CAZXJE010000096.1, from coordinate 11,139 downwards.
CGGCAACGTCATCCATAGCTGAGACAGATACTCAATCCGGGCTCAAATTCTCCATTTCCTTCACGCCTGAAACTCACTCCGGACCCATCAATGGTCGCGTATTCGTCATCATTACCGAAAACAAAGGAAGAGAACCAAGATTCCAGGTGGGCACACACGGTGTTCCCTTTTTCGGGAAAGATGTGGAATCCTTAAAAGCAGGCGAAGAAGTTTTTATAGGTAAAGAGGTGTTTGGATATCCCCTGGAAAGCATAAAGAACCTCCCACCCGGTGAGTACCAAGTCCAGGGAGTTGTGAATGTCTACACAGAATTCAAGCGCGCGGATGGCCACACAGTATGGATCCACAACGATCAATGGGAAGGACAACGATGGACCCGCTCTCCTGGGAACATCATTAGCGATGTGGTCACAGTCAAGATCGATCCATCCGAAACAAAGACCATAACGCTCAGTTGCAATGATGTCATCCCCCCCATCAAAGTCCCCGAAGACACATCTTGGGTGAAGCGCATCAAATTCAAGAGTGAGATCCTCACCGAATTTTGGGGACAGCCCATTTATTTGGGGGCGACAATTTTGCTGCCAAAAGGTTACGAAGAACATCCTGGTGTGTATTATCCTGTGAATTACATCCAGGGGCACTTTTCCCTGAGATCGCCCAATGGTTTTGACCTCACCGGGTCCGATCAAGATGATCCCAGACAGAGAAGAGGGTCCAAATTCTCCAAGTATTGGGTGTCCGATGAGTGTCCCCGGATGATCTTTGTCACTTTCCAGCATCCCTGTCCCTACTATGATGACTCCTATGCTGTGAATTCGGAGAACTGCGGCCCTTATGGCGATGCGATTTTGCAGGAGCTCATCCCTTTTGTGGAGGAACATTTCCGGATCATCCGTAAGCCCTATGCCCGGGTCCTCTCCGGAGGTTCCACCGGCGGGTGGGAATCCTTGGCCCTCCAGATCTTTCATCCCGACTTTTTCGGGGGAACTTGGTCCCTGTGCCCTGATCCTGTGGATTTTAGATATTTTCAGACACTCGATATCTATAAAGATAAGAATGCCTACTACAAAGAGCTCGGTTGGATCAAGGTCCCTACTTCCAGTGACCGTTCGATCGACGGTATTTCCCGATTGACTTTAAAACAGCGCAATTACATGGAGCTCGCCATGGGCACCAAAAACAGGTCCGGCGAGCAAATCGACATCTTCGAGGCCGTCTATGGGCCGACTGGTCCAGACGGATATGTGAAGCCTCTGTTCGATAAACGCACGGGCAAGATCGATCCCTCCGTTGCCGAGTATTGGAGAGAGAACTATGATCTGCGGCATATCCTACAGAGAGATTGGGCGACACTCGGTCCAAAACTCAAGGGAAAGCTCCACATTTACGTGGGGGACATGGATACATTTTATCTGGATAGTGCTGTCAGACTGCTGGAGAGATTCCTCGAAAGAACAAAAAATCCCTATTATGATGGTGTTATCGAGTACGGGGATAGAAAGCCCCACTGTTGGGGACCGCGCGGAGCTGACCTCGTCAATTTGATGGCAGAGCACATCACTAAAAACGCATCCGAAGGTGAAAATCCAGCGCAATGGCACTACAAGTAAACGTTTGTTACAAATACAGAGGATGAGGGTCAAAATGAAGTGTCAAAAAAGCCTCGAGTTGTATTTACTCATTGTGTGTATGGTTGTGGTTTTAATGAGCTGCACACCATCCGAAAACAAGGCGGTTGAAGGCGCAAAATCAAGATTTCGATTTGCGATCTATTTCCCTCCGGAAGTACATCCCGAAGCCATCACGGGACGGGCTTATGTCATATTCTCATGGGAGAATGACAGAGAGCCACGATACCAAGTGAGTTATACGGGGGTCCCATTTTTTGGGAAAAACATCGCAGCTTTAGAGCCAAACAAACAAGTGGTCCTCGATCATGAGGTTTTTGGGTATCCTGTACAGAACCTCAGCGATATCCCTGCCGGTGAATACTTCGTCCAGGGATTCATCAACATCTACACGGAATTCAAGCGTTCGGACGGATTTTCTGTGTGGCTCCACAATGACCAATGGGAGGGACAACAGTGGAACCGCTCGCCCGGCAATCTCTACAGCGAGGTGAAAAAGATCGATTTCGATCCCTCAAAAACAGAAAATTATTCTTTGATCTGTTCTCACATTATTCCTCCCGTAGAGATTCCCCAAGACACACAATGGATCAAGCGTTTAAAATTCCAGAGCAAGATCCTTACAGAATTTTGGGGACAGCCCATCTACTTGGGTGCGACGATCCTCTTACCCGATGGTTATGATGAACATCCGGATGTCAAGTATCCGGTGAACTACATGCAGGGACATTTCTCACTCAGGGCGCCGAACGGCTTTACGTCTGAGGAACCAAAACAAGAAGATCGATGGTCAAGTCGCGGATATGAATTTTATAAGTTTTGGATCTCGGGGGAATGTCCCCGGATGATCCTGGTGACTTTTCAGCATCCATGCCCCTACTATGATGATTCCTATGCAGTCAATTCCGAAAATTGCGGTCCCTACGGCGATGCCATCATGCAAGAGCTCATCCCGTTTGTGGAAGAGCATTTTCGGATAATCAGAAAGCCTTACGCACGTGTCCTCTCCGGAGGTTCGACAGGCGGGTGGGAGTCGCTGGCCCTCCAGATCTTCCATCCGAATTTTTTTGGTGGCACCTGGGCTCTCTGCCCTGATTCTGTAGATTTTCGTTACCACCAGATCGTCAACATTTATGAGGATCCAAATGCCTATTACAAGGAATATGATTGGATGAAGGTCGAGCGTCCGAGTTGTCGTACAACGGATGGAAATATCAGATTTACGATGAAAGATGAGAACTATTACGAACTCGCCATCGGCGATAAAAGCCGAAGCGGAGGGCAGTGGGATATCTGGGAGGCTGTCTATGGACCTGTGAATGAGGATGGGTATCCGAAAAGGCTCTGGGATAAAGTGACCGGCAAGATCGACCACTCTGTAGCAGAATACTGGAAAGAGAATTACGATCTTCGGTATTATCTCGAGAAAAACTGGTCCTGGATCGGCCCTAAGCTGAAAGGCAAA
>CAZXJE010000096.1:3587-7943 GCA_964640835.1 uncultured Eubacteriales bacterium | reverse complement strand
GCGGGATGCGATGTAGGGACCGTTCCCCGGAACGGACCGTTCAGGATAAAGTGATTAGACCGGGCAACCGGCATGGAAAATATTTTATAAGGAGGAGAATGGAATGTTTAATAAAAAATGTGTGTGGATCTTGGTTTTTATGGTTTTTGGTGTAATCGTAAACACCGCTCATTCGCAAGACTATGGCGTCGCTGCAGTGGATGACAGTCACAACATCCTGCCTTTGAGAACAAGAGCGAAGGTGATGAACGATATCTTGAGGTGGCGGTTGGACAACATCATTCCCGAAGTGATGAGAAGGGAAGGCATCGACATGTGGCTTGTCATCAACAGGGAATACAACGAAGATCCAGTGTATATGAGTATGGTCCCCGAGCCACACATGTTTGCTCGCCGCACATCCATCCTCATCTTCCACGATTTGGGTGAGGAACGGGGCGTCGAAAAGCTATCAGGGGGATATTATGGTATTGGCGATTTTTATAAGCCCACCTGGTTGGACAAGACCAAAAAACAATTCGAGAGCCTGGCTGAATTTATCAAGACACGAAATCCCAAAAACATAGGGATCAACGCCTCTCAAAAATGGGCCTTTGGGGATGGCCTGTCATCGACATTAAACAAGAAACTGGAGAAGGCACTGGGACCGGAATTATCATCCCGGCTAGTTTCTGCTGAGAATCTCTGTATCGGCTGGCTCGAAACCCGAAGCCCCCAGGAACTCAATCTCTACAGGCATATTGCGGGGATCGCCCATGACATCATTGCCGAGTTTTACTCGAACAGAGTGATTACTCCCGGGATAACGACCACGGATGATGTCGTGTGGTGGACCCGACAGAAGATTGTTGACCTCGGCCTGCGCACATGGTTCCAGCCATCCATATCTATCCAGAGGTACAAAAAACTGGATGAGAAATATAAGGATAATCCCAAAATCATCCAACGCGGCGACCTCCTCCACTGTGATGTGGGGATCGTCTATCTCAATCTTTGCACGGACATGCAGTGGCAGGCCTATGTCTGCCATATCGGCGAGGAGGAAGCTCCTGAGGGCATCAAAGAGGCACTGAATCGGACAAACAGGCTGGGCGATATCTTCAGGGGGGAATTCCAGACAGGCCGTTCGGGAAACGAGATTGTAAAGTCCGCTATGGAAAAGGGAGAGGCGGCAGGCCTGAGGCCTTTGATCTATTCCCATCCCCTCGGGATCCACGGTCATGCTGCAGGACCTCCGATGGATGCCAGACCTTTGGGGCGCGCTCCGGAAGGCAGTGAGCTGCGCGGAGAATATCCCCTCTACCCAAACACATGTTATGCGATCGAATACAGCTGCACATCCAGCATTCCTGAGTGGGAAAACCAGGATGTTCGGATCGGTTTCGAGGAATCCGGCGTCTTCACCGAGGATGGCTGCAAATTTATCGATGGCCATCAGATCAAGCTTTATCTCATTAAATAATTACCTGAATTATTCAAAAAAAATGTTGAAGTTTTGTTCAACAAAACCAGTAAATATTTTTAGATATTAGGAGGGAACGAATGCGGAAAACTTTATTTTGGTTGTTCACTCTTTGTTTACTCTCCGTTCCGGCATTTACACAGAATCCCACGATCGGAGAAAAAACGTCCGGAATGAAATCTAATCCGGGATATTTCACCTTTTATTGGGAAGCCGATACGGGGAAGATATGGCTCGAGATCGACAAGTTAGATACAGAATTCCTTTATGTGCACTCACTTACTGCAGGATTGGGCTCTAATGATGTGGGACTTGACCGGAATCAGCTGGGACGAACGCGCATCGTCAAGTTTGTTCGTGTGGGACCCAAAGTTCTTCTCATACAGCCCAACTATTCATTCCGAGCCACCACTAATAATCCTGATGAGCTCGTTGCGGTGAAGGATGCTTTTGCGCGTTCGACACTCTGGGGTTTTCAAGTCGGAGCAGAAGAAAGTGGCCGTGTGCTCGTGGATGCCACCGATTTTTTTATGCGGGATGCCCACAATGCCATCGGTTCTCTAAAAAGGAGGAATCAGGGTAATTTCAGGTACGACGTAACGCGATCGGCGATTTACTTGCCGAATACAAAGAATTTTCCCCTCAACACCGAAATCGAGGCCATGCTGACTTTCAGATCCGATAGTCCTGGAGAATATGTCCGACAGGTCGCCCCTGATCCCAGCTCTATCACTTTAAGGCAACATCACTCCTTCATCCAGCTTCCCGATGACAATTACACACCTCGCGTATATGATCCCAGGTCCAATTTTTCCAGCCTCTCCTACATGGATTTTTCTACACCTGTGAGCGAGCCGATCACTAAACGGTATACTGTCCGGCACAGGCTTCACAAAAAAGATCCTAATGCCGAGATCAGTGATCCTGTTAAACCCATTGTTTATTACATCGATCCTGGAACACCCGAGCCGATCCGCTCTGCCCTTCTTGAAGGGGTAGGATGGTGGAATGAGGCTTTCGAATCCATCGGTTACAGGAACGCATTCCAGGCCAAGATACTCCCTGAAGGAGCCGACCCCATGGATATCCGGTACAACATGGTCAACTGGATCCACCGGGCAACACGGGGATGGTCCTACGGAGCATCGGTCACAGACCCCCGCACGGGAGAGATCATCAAGGGTCATGTGGCGCTGGGATCGTTGAGGATCCGGCAGGACTTTCTCATAGCCCAAGGTTTAGTGGGCGAATACAAGGAAGGAACGGACAACTCTTCGGAAATGCTGGAGATGGCACTGGCACGGATCAGACAGCTCTCCTGCCATGAAGTGGGACACACATTGGGGCTGGGCCATAATTATGCTTCGAGCGTCAATGACCGAGCTTCGGTCATGGATTATCCTCATCCACTCATTAAGATTGGAGCGAATGATGTGCTCGACTTATCAGATGCCTATGATGTGGGCGTTGGCGAGTGGGACAAGGTCTCCATCGCCTTTGGCTACCAGCATTTTCCGGATGGAGCGGATGAGGAAAAGGAGCTAAAAGCTATACTTGATGGTGCCTTTTTGCGGGGATTGTATTTTTTGGCCGGGCAAGATGCAGGGATCTCCAGCGCTCATCCTCTGGCCAACACGTGGGATAATGGAGTACACCCTGTCGATGAGCTTGAGCGTGTGATGGAAGTCAGGGCGATCGCTCTCGATACGTTTTCGGAAAAACGAATACCAGTTGGTTCACCCATGGCCACACTGGAAGATGTGCTCGTTCCCGTCTACATGTTTCACAGGTATCAGATCGAGGCCGCCGCCAGCGTACTCGGAGGGCTTTACTACAATCACAGGCTCCGGGGAGATGTCCAGAAAGACCCAGAAATAGTGCCTGGCGCTGAACAACGCCGTGCACTCGATGTATTACTCAGAACGATCGAGTCTCAAAACCTTGAGATCGAAAAAAAGATTTTGGATCTCATCCCTCCACGACCTCCGGGATACCGGGAGACCCGTGAACTCTTGCGCGGCTATACTGGCGATACTTTCGATCCCTTAGGACCTGCAGAGGCGTTGACCCAACACACGATCGCTCTGATCCTTCATCCAGAGAGAGTATCAAGACTTATCGATTATCACTCTCGGAATAAAGATTATCCCGGGCTGGGGGATGTCCTGGATCGTCTGATCGCAGCGACCTGGATGTCTGTGCTAAAAACCGGAATGCATGCGGAGATCCAACGGGTTGTGGATAATGTTTTTCTGTACAGTCTGATGCGGTTGGCTGTGGAGGAGAGAGTTTCTCCCCAAGCCCATGCCATAACATTTTTAAAGTTAGCTGAACTACAGAGCGCGCTCTCCCAAAAGGCTCCCCTGACTGGAGATGAAGATCAAAAGGCCCACTATTTCTATGCGCTTTCAGAGATCGACCGGTTTCAGAAGAATCCCAACAGTTTTACGTTTGTCGAACATCTTAATCCTCCGCCGGGTGCTCCTATCGGAATGTATGACTGAGCGTAAATATCTTCATTTCCTTGACATAAGGACAATGGCATGTGTGTCGGTCACATTAAGGCAAGGTCATCGAAGTGTCCGATTTTGAGATGGAAGCATCTCCAAAACCGTGATGAATGACATTCCGAGTGTTCCAATTGGTGATTTCAAAAACGAACAACGGGACAGCAGTGCGGCTCTATTTCAATGTAGGGACCGTTTCCCAAACGGTCCGTTCAGGGAACGAATCCTACATAGACAGGTGCCATGCCCCTCCAGCCCTCCTCACGGTTTTCTCTACCACACAATTGGAGCACTCAATAACGCAATGTGATTTGTGCCATCATGGTTTTGGAGATGCGTTCTCTTAAGATTGGATTTTGACAATTAGCAGCGAAAATTTTATTGTGT
>CAZXJE010000096.1:1481-3487 GCA_964640835.1 uncultured Eubacteriales bacterium | reverse complement strand
TGGGTAACATGCTGCTGGCATTTCCAGAACTCCGGCCCGCAGATTTTCGGCCGTGGATCGATGCAGATGAAGCGGCCAGGAAAGGATTTGACACGGATGCCTATGCTGCGAAGATGGCCGAGACCTGGAAAAAAGGGCTTGCTCAATGGGGGCAGGATGGAGCTCGTGTTTCCAAATTCCGGAATTCCGTAGACATGACCATCTATACGCCGGGGAGTAATGCCGGGGTCCCGCTCTCCATTCTCCGGTCATTGGAAGCGCCCCCTGCTGCAGTCAAGGAAGACGAAGATGCCTTCCGGGATCGGATTTTGACGGCCGTCTCCGGAATGCTGGCTCTTTTGGGTATCGCGGCAGATCCCATCCGAAGCCGCGAACATATTCTTATCTCTAACATTCTGCACAAAAGCTGGACATCTGGGGCCAGCTTAACCATCGCAGACTTGATTCAGGAGATTCAATCGCCGCCGTTTACCAGGATCGGTGTCTTCGACCTGGAATCCTTCTTTCCTTCGCGAGAGCGCTTCGACCTGGCCATGCAGCTCAACAATCTGTTGGCCTCTCCAGGTTTTGCCGTGTGGATGGAGGGCGAACCACTTGATGTGAGCCGCCTGCTTTACACACCATCGGGGAAGCCCAAGATATCGATTCTTTCGATCGCACATCTTTCGGATAGGGAAAGGATGTTTTTTGTGACGATCCTTCTCAACGAGGTCATCGCATGGATGCGTGGGCAGCCGGGGACATCCTCGTTGCGTGCACTCCTCTACATGGACGAGATATTCGGTTATTTCCCACCCACAGCCAATCCGCCATCCAAAACTCCGATGCTGACTCTCCTGAAGCAGGCTAGAGCCTACGGGCTGGGTGTGCTCTTATCCACACAAAATCCTGTTGACCTGGACTACAAAGGCCTCGCCAATGCAGGAACCTGGTTCATCGGGCGGTTGCAGACTGAACGAGACAAGGACAGAGTGTTAGAAGGACTGGAGGGAGCTTCGGCCACCGCGGGGATGGAGTTTAACAGGGATAGGATAGACAAAATCCTGTCTGCACTCGGCCATAGAGTCTTTCTGATGCACAATGTGCATGAAGATGAACCGGTCCTTTTTCAAACCCGTTGGGTGCTTTCATATCTGAGAGGACCTTTAACGAGAGGGCAGATCCAAAGAATGATGGGTCCACGGAAAAAAGAGAAGGTTCAGGAAGTGGCGAAAGAAGCCCCTGTGCAGTCGTTCCAACCCTCTCAGCCGCAAGTGGAGCAGAAAATCCTGGGAGCGGAGCGGGCGGTTCTTCCGCCAAGCATTCAGGAGCATTTTCTCTCTGTAAAAGGCACTTTGAGCGCGAGTGAGCGATTGGTCTATCGCCCCATGGTCGCCGGAACAAGCCGTCTCCATTTTGTAAGTCGAACAGATAAAATCGACAAGTGGGAGACCCTGTCGCTCTTGGCTCCTCTAACTCAAGAAGTGAAGGAAATCTTCTGGGATGAGGCCACGGTGTATGAAACGGAAATTAGCCTGCAGAAAGAGGCATCGCTGCAGGGCCAGTTTTCACAACTTCCCAAGGCCGCTTCTCTCCCCTCCAGCTATACTTCGTGGAAAGCCTCATTAGGCAGACATCTCTACCAGAACAAAATGATGAAACTGTGGAAGGCCCAGGATTTAAAGGAAACATCGCTTCCTGGCGAAAGCGAAGGGGATTTCAGAGCGAGGCTCAAGCATCTTGCCCGAGAGAAACGTGATTTAGCTGTGGAAAAGCTCCGTAAACGCTATGCACCAAAACTAGCTAGACTACAAGACCGATTGCGCAGAGCGGAAACACGTGTAGCCAAGGAGAAATCCCAGTACGGCCAGCAGAAAATGCAAACTGCCATCTCTCTCGGCGCCACTATGCTTGGTGCTATTTTTGGGCGGAAAGTTACTAGCATGAGCACGGTCGGGCGCGCCACGACCACTTTTCGCGGAGTGGGACGTGCGGCAAGAGAGAAAGAAGATATCTCCAGAGCTATG
>CAZXJE010000096.1:0-1471 GCA_964640835.1 uncultured Eubacteriales bacterium | reverse complement strand
GCTATGCAGGAAACGAAAATCGTCGGAGAAAAACTCTATCAGATGGAGGAAGAATTCCAGGAAGAAATGGACAAGATCAAGGATGCCTATTCTCCGGAAGACCTGGAATTAGAAGAGATCGTTATCCGTCCGAGAAAGAGTGATATCTTTGTGACACCTCTGTCTTTAGTGTGGAGTCCCTGGCGCGAGGGTATGGATGGAATTGCCGAACCCCATTACCGCATCGAGACGTAAGTCGACATCTAAAGAATGGTGTTCTTTGCAAGCGCCTAAAAAGACCTCTTAAGACCAGGAGGATTAATCTGTGATTGGGCCTGGCTTATCGAGCCTGAAGTCCTAAGAGACCGCTTTTGATGACCTCCAGAGTAGAGCCTAAGCTCTTGGTCCGAACCTCCTCTTGAGTGGGGAATGATGCTATTCCCAGCGCACCCACTTTCGGATTCCGCATCATGTATTTGAGGGCTTTTCCAAGCTGAGCCGGATTCGGCCCATTCGGGATCTGGAAGGTGTGACCCGGGATGTCTGGGGCATCGAGCACATCGAGGTCGATATGGATGTAGACGACATCGACACGGTCACAGAGCTTTTTATAATCCTCTTTCATGCGCGGTGAGAGTTTGACTATCTCCTCGGTCGATATCATGGTGATGTGTGAATTGAGGACCAGCTCCTCCTCCAGAGGATCCATATCCCGCACGCACATCATGATGATGTTCTTTTCTGGGATGGCGGGCTCGAGGCCTGATTTAAGGCGCAGCCTGTAGAGACACTTCCCCGCCGCCACGGCCACCGGCATGCCTCCCAGCATCCCGCTTAGTGTGGTCTCGGGCGTGTTGTAATCAGCGTGGGCATCCAGCCAGATGAGCCCAACCGATAGAGGGCGCCGGCCAGGGACTGAATGCTGCATCCCGGCCAGCATTCCTGTCAAACTGTTGCAATTTGAAAGAAGGCCCAGAGGAAACATCCCATCTATGCTCAAGCGTGCCACTGTTTCATTCAGGTGGCCATTGGCCAAACCCACTCTGTGCCACGCTCCATAATCTTTGTCCTCTTCAGGAGTCAGTTTAATGATTTCATTGGCAGCCTCTTCGATGCCCATTTCAACCAGCATTTTTTTGACGCCCTCATACATGAGCTGAGGACCTTGTGACATCTCCGGACCGCTGCGGCTCCCAGAAACGGGCTGCAGGACGACGGCGATTTTGATGGGTTCTTTGTCTTTAACCATATTGAGTCCAAAACTTATCGATACAGCCATAAAAAGTGTAATTATTAACACGGCCATTTTTGTGTGACACCTCATGCATCATCCTCCATCTCTTTTGTGATTCACTAAGCCTATAAAATGTGCCCACCGCTGTCAACACACAGAAGGGGGACAGGCTACTTTTTATAGGGGTAATTAAAAAAGTAGCCTGTCCCCTTTTTGTGCACTCGTAATTACGATGATTTTTAATTTTAAACTTCGATC
>CAZXJE010000095.1:0-12012 GCA_964640835.1 uncultured Eubacteriales bacterium | reverse complement strand
CTACGGCCGCGTCCAGAGGGTCAAAGTCCTCAGGTCCATCCCGCTTCTTGACCAGTCTGCCATCGACGCTGTGCGTCAGTGGGTCTATGAACCCATGGTCATCAACGGCCGCCCAAGAGGTGTTATCTTTACCGTAACCGTACGGTTTCAATTAAAATAATAAAGAAAAGCTATAAATGGCTTTCGATTTTTAAAAGGAGGTACTTAAAATGCAATTTGGTCTAATTGAAATGTGGCAGGCTATGGGATTTATAGCCAAATCAGTTGCTATGATACTCATTTTCCTATCAGTGGTCGCCATCTATCTCTTCGTTGAAAGGCAGATCGTTTTCACAAGAACAAAGACGAAGTCAAAGAAGATTGCCCCAAAACTCGCCGAGTTGCTGAAATCCGGGAACATCCAGGAAGCCCTGACTCTTTCTAGTAAGAAAGAAAACAAGGGAAGCCATTTAGCCCGAATAACTGCAGCAGGTGTCAAAGAATTCATGGAAGGTCAACAAGCTGGCTTAAACTTTGAGCAGCAGGTTTTGTCTTCGCAAAGAGGTATGGACAGAGCGGCAGTTATCTTTTCTCAAGAGTTGAAGAGGGGTTTGAACACAGTTGCTACGATCGCAACATCTGCTCCGTTCATCGGGCTGTTTGGAACGATCTTTGGTATTATCAATGCGTTCCGTGGCATGGCTCTGACTGGTTCAGGTGGGATCGGTGCTGTGGCGGCCGGTATCGCTGAGGCTCTGATCACGACAGCCTTTGGAATCGGTGTTGCCATTATCGCCCTCTGGTGCTACAACTTCTTGAACACAAGGGCTGAAGTCATTGGCGCTGAGATGTCCAATACGTCCTCTGAAGTCATTGACTTCTTCGTCAGGAGAGAAAGCCAAAAAGGCTGAGAATAATAATCCTTCGAAATAAACACTAAAGGGGAAAAAAATGGGAGTTTCAATTCCTGGTAAAGACGCCGGCGCTGTTCAATCAGAACCTAATGTCGTTCCTCTCTGTGATGTTCTTCTTGTTCTTCTTATCATCTTTATGGTTGTGACACCACTCGTTCAAAAAGGAGTTGATGTCCGACTTCCCACTGCCCTCAACATGATAGACATGCCTGAAAATCCGGAAGTCATCCTGCATATCAGAAGAGACGGTGCCCTCTACTTAAACGAAGACCAGGTCCAGATGGACAGTCTCGCGGCTCTATTGGAAGAGGCCTTTTTGGCTGCTAGCGATAAAAAACTCTACCTGAGAGCCGATGGGGAGTTAGAGTATGGCAACGTCGTGGATATCATCGAGATCATGAAGGACGCAGGCGTAGAAATTGTAGGCATTATCGCGGATAAGAAAACAGATAGAATCGATTAGGGATACTTAAGCACCTATACAATTCCAGGTTTAACTAAAAGCTATAAGTTATCGACTGACACCAAAGGGTAAGGAAAGATAAGTTTCGACATCTTCCTTACCCTTTGGTTCTTTTTTTAGGACTTCTTTCCATACTTCCCCACTCTCCATACAAAAGTACACGGGTATTTCTTTGCCTGTTTTCCTTAGAAATTTGACGAAGTTTTTGTAGAGCTGGATACGAAGAGGCTTAAAATAACGGAATTTCCCGTCTTTCCCGCGGATGAACTCTTCATACAGGATTCGGCTTTGAGGGAACCTTTTTGAGATGACCTCTTTGAGAGGGGGCGGAAACCTCAGGCTACCCAAGCTGATCCAGGCTATTTTCTGAGCATCAATTTTTGTGAGCATCTGATCCACAACTTGGGCATAACCCTCTTCCCATCCGGGATAGCGAATGATGGGATCGAAGTGAAATGCTACCCTGTACCCTCTCTTCATGACCGAATGAGCGGCCGCCAATCTCTCCGCAACGGATGGAGCTCCTTTTTCCTCCTCTTGAGCGATCTTTTCGGAGTTGAGAGACCAGGCGATGATAATGTTCTCAGAGGGGGGACTCTCAAGCACATTGGAGATGTTCGTGGTTTTTGTCTTGAGCTCAAAGAGCACATTTTTTTTCTCTCTAAAATAATCGATCATTTCTTTGGAACGGTCCGTAAGGTGGTCCAAAGCTAAGGAATCCCCTAATTCGCCCGTACCGATGCGGATGATATGGTGACGGTGTCTAGACAGGAAAAGATCCGTTTGCCGCCACAGGTCCTCAGTGTTGACATGGACAGTGATCAATGGATTTTCCAGATAATTTTGGAGAATGCAGTATGTACAATCCAGAGGGCAGTTGAGATCTGTGTTGATGATGAAATAATTACACCCGACATATCCCGGCGTGCAGGGGCAGGGCTTCACAAACACACCTCTTTGTTGAGTAATGAGAAGAGTCTTTTTCCCTGAAAAGAGAGGATCTCTCCTGGCACAGAAACCGGCGATCAGGTCTTGAGCATCCTCAATAATTGCGGATGGAATATGGCTTGCCCTTTCCAGAATCTTTTTTGTGAGGGGAAAATTGAGGCTTTTCTTTTGGATGAATATCTTTTCCGGGAAATAGGGATCACTCATCTTTTTTTTCCGGCGAAAATTTCAGCAGCCGCGAGATCTTCTCATCCGAAGCCAGTTGGTTGAGCTTGGTCAGTTTCTTCCGGTATTCGTCAAAATCTTTAAAAGTAAAATGAACCGTGAACTCTTCTCCCTCAAAAAACGGGGACGGTTCTATTTTTATATCATTCGGCCATTCCAGGTCTTTTTTTTGGGATTTGAACGTGTCTTTCCAAGTCGAAAGTGTAGGATACCTTTTTCTCTGGATCAGGTTCCTGATCTCCTCGGCTTTTTGGAGTGGCGAGAGATTTTGGTCAGATGCAATTCTTTTAACATCCTCTCCAGTGAGGACATTTTGGACAGAAATACGATCTCTTTTGGCGATCTCTAAAAGGTTCTGCAGGAGCTCTCTCTGTTTGTTCTGGCCCAAAGGATGGAGGAAAAACAAGAGGAGATGCCGTTCCTCCTCGCTGTACCCGGTCAAAAGCTGTACGACAGGAAACACCATGTTCTTTGAATGGATGGCTGCTTTTGTCTCAGGGTCTAGAGCAGCGATGCGAAGGTAGGTGTCCAAATGATTCAGCGTCTGCGGAATTTCCAGACGGAACAAGTAGTCTTTAACAACATCATATTCAGGGATACCCAATTGGATCAACCGACTCAGGATCCGGGCCTTTTCAAGAAGCGTGAAAGGCCTGAACGCCAAATTTTCTTCCAGGCCCAATCGGAATGCCTCAAGGTCGTCTTGGCTCTCAAAAACAAAACACGGGATGGAGGGTAGGTCAAGGCTTTGACAGGCCAGAACTCTCTTCCAGCCTGTCACAATGACAGGATCGCCATCTCTATAAGTGATGACAGGTGGGTGGATGAGGCCGATCTTTGAGATGGAATGAATGAGCCCAAAGAGATCGAAATAGCACGAAATGCGGAATCTCTCGTCCTGGATATCTATTGTATTCAGCTTGATATTCTCTGATCTCATGGACAATATTGTATCTCATTGTATGATATGATTCTATAGATTTAGAACTCCGCAAAAAGGGGACAGGCTACTTTTTATAGGGGTAATTAAAAAAGTAGCCTGTCCCCTTTTTATGTGGGGTCCGTTTCCCAAACGGACCGAATAAATAAACAATAAAAATCACTATTGTAATGAACATCTATTTTTGTTATCTATTCTTCGAAAGTTATGAAAAGCAAAAAAGACGAAAGTATCATCAAGCCTCAACCCATTAGAGGTTTCGGCCAACGGGCAGTCTTGTACATTCCTGTGGATTTTCCTTCCCTAACGATCCAGAAAGTTCTCAAAAAAGGAGCGAAGAAGACAAAGATCACACCATTGGGCCAGTTGTATGGTTTTAAGAATAGAGCTGTCCTCTCTCAATGTGTAGGGGCCCCTCTGGCCGTTCTGACGCTGGAGAGGTTGATCATTTCGGGTGCACAAGAGATAATCATCCTTGGCTTCTGCGGGGCGCTCGATGAGCACACAGACATTGGAGAGGCTGTGAGCGTCACAGAAGCAGCCTCCGAGGAGGGTACTTCCAAACATTATTTTCCTAGAAAAATGCTCTTTCGGGCATCTTCACACCTTAAGGCCAGAGTTGAAAACACCCTCTCAGAGCAAAGGCTTTCTTTTATGAATGGCTCTGTAGTATCCACAGATGCACCTTTTCGAGAAACAAGGTCATGGTTAGATCGGAATAGGGCCAGGGGCATTGGCTTTGTGGATATGGAAACATCGGCTGTTTTCGCCTTAGCGGATTTTTATGGTATCCAAGCCGCAGCACTGCATTTAGTGAGCGATCAGCTCACTCTTTCCTCTCATCAAATTGGATTTCACTCGCTAAAACTTACACAGAATATCGAAAAGTATTTTTTGCCATTTATCGATCCGGGCATATGAGCATGATCTGATCGATCGATAGAACTGAGATATTTATGATATCTATATCGACTGGAATGAGGTGAATAAGATGAAACCAAAGGTCTTAGTCACACATAGATTGCTGCACGAAGCCATCGCATATTTGAAGGAGCATGTTGACCTTGAGGTCGGGACACAGAAGGCTTTTCTGACAAAAGAGGAGCTTATAGAAAAAGTGAAAGACAAGGAGGGGATTCTTTCCCTCCTCACGGCTCCCATTGACAAAGACATCATGGATGTTACCCCCATGTTAAAGATCATCGCCAACTGCGCTGTGGGGTACGACAACATCGACATTGAATATGCAAGGAGGAAGGGCATTATGGTGACCAATACACCAGGAGTTTTAACAGAGACAACGGCAGACCTCTCCTGGGCGCTTATTCTCGCTGTAGCCCGTAAAATTCCGCAGGCCGATACGTTTGCACGAGCGAAGAACTACCTGGGCTGGCAGCTCGACCTGTTCCTCGGCAAAGAGATCACAGGAAAATGTCTGGGAATTATCGGCATGGGCCGTATAGGGAAGGCTATGGCTCAGAGAGCGATGGGATTCCAGATGAAGATCATCTATACAGATCCAAAAGAACTCCCGGAAGAGGAAAAGCAGAAATACAATGCATCGTGTGTTCCTCTGGATGAGTTGCTTCGAACGGCTGATATTGTCACGCTCCATACAACACTCAATCCCCAGACGCATCACCTCATATCCCGGGGACAGCTCCGATTGATGAAACAAGACGCTATCCTGGTGAATGTATCTCGGGGCCCTGTGGTCGATGAACTGGCATTAGCCGAAGCTTTAGAGGAGGGACAAATTTGGGCGGCTGGCCTGGATGTGTATGAAAGAGAGCCGGCGATCGAGGAGAGGCTGCTCTCCCTGGACAATGTTGTGCTATTACCCCACATAGGGAGCGCCACCTATGAAACACGGCTGAAAATGGCCATGATGGCTGCGAAGAACCTCATCCAAGGATTATCCGGACAAAAGCCGGACAATCTTGTTTCCTAAATGGAGGGAACGTTTTCCAAAGGGGCCATATATTCAAGATGTAGAGACCGTTTCCCAAGCGGTCTGTTCGGGGAACGGACCCTACATCGCTATTTTTTGTTTTTTACTTCCTCAGAGAGAGGTTCATTCATACTCCCTGTTCTGTATCCCGCCAAATCCAGTGTCACGTATGCATAACCCAGCCTCTTGAGATTCTCAACAATCTTCGCTCTGAGGCTTGGTCCCAAAAGTTTGTGGACTCCTTCCGGATCAACCTCCACTCTTGCAATCTGGCCGTGATGTCTCACTCTGACCTGAGAAAAACCCAATGACCATAAATATTCTTCAGCCTTGGCCACCTGTTCAAGACTTGCCTTGTCGATCTCTGAGTCGTACGGAAATCGGGAGGCCAGACAGGCCAGGGATGGCTTATTCCAGGTGGGAAGACCCATCTGTTTGGACAACATTCGGATTTCCTCTTTTCCCAATCCTACTTCTTTCAGAGGAGACTTGATACCCAATTCCTCACATGCCAGCAGACCTGGCCTATAATCATCCATGTCATCAAAATTGGAACCATCGAGGACAAATGAGAGCCCCTTTTTTGCGGCGATCTCCTTCATGCGGGAAAACAACTCTGTTTTGCAATGATAACATCTATCCGGAGGATTGTTCGAGAAATCAGGATTGTCCAACTCCCGTGTGCGGATGACCATATGAGGGATATTCAGTGTTTTGGCAAGTTCGATGGCTCCTTGTGTTTCTTTCTTCGGATAAGACTCAGAGGAGGCGATGACGGCAAAAACCTGATCCCCTAGGGCATCCTGTGCGACTTTCACCAAAAACGTACTGTCCACTCCGCCGGAAAACGCCACGAGAACACTCCCCATCTCTTGCAGAACAGCTTTCAGTTCCTTATATTTACGCTGCGTTTCTTCAGGGATATTGTTTTTTCGATCGTTTTCTGCGTTACTCATCTGCATCATCCTATTATATTTATAGAATATCTAGAATATGAGAAAAAGGCAAGTGCGTCATTTATCGGTTCGTTCGGGGAGCGGACTCTACATTCATCTACATTTTATGTTTTTCGTTTTATGTAGTTATGTACTTCGGTGATGAACTCAGTGACGATTTCCTCTTCTTTCAAACGCCGGTGCAATTTTCCCTTTTTAAAAACCACTCCCACTCCCCTGCCACAGGCCAAACCGATATCAGCCTCCTTAGCTTCTCCGGGGCCGTTCACCATACAACCCATCACGGCCACTGTGATATTTGCCTTGACCGAAGAGAGCTCCTTCTCGATCGCACTGGCTATGTTCACAAAGTCGACTTCACATCTTCCACAGATAGGACAGGATATGATGTTCGGCCCAAAAGATCGGATCCTCAAGCTTGATAGGATGAGATATGCGATCCTGACCTCTTCCTCGGGTGGAGCAGTGAGCGAAATACGAAGAGTATCGACGAGCCCCTCCCGCAATAACAGTGCCATACCTGCAGAAGATTTTACCGTTCCCGAGATTATACTTCCGGCTTCAGTAATTCCTGCATGAAAAGGATAGTCGACTTTTTCCGCCATCAACTGGTAAGCTTTTACGGTCCGGAAGATGTCTGACGCTTTGAGAGAGATTTTAATCAGATCAAACCCCAGATCCTCAAGGATCCGCACATGCCGCACGGCGCTCTCGACCATCGCTTCCGGAGTCGCTTCCCCATATTTCTGGAGAAGAGCTTTTTCAAGAGAACCCGAGTTCACACCGATTCTTATGGGGACAGATCTCTCCAGGGCCGCAAGGACTACTTCTTTCACTTTTTTCTTGGAGCCGATATTCCCTGGATTGATCCGCAATCCTTCCACCCCTGCTTCAAGTGAGGCTAACGCCAATGTGTGGTCAAAATGGATATCCGCTATGAGGGGAACAGAAACACGCTTTTTAATCTTGCGGAGTGCATGTGCTGCGTCTTCATTAGGAACCGCCAGGCGGACGATCTCACATCCGGCCTCCTCCATCCTTCGGATCTGATTGACAGTATCTGCAACATCCTGTGTGTGTGTCTTGGTCATAGACTGGACAACGATTGGAGCCCCACCCCCGATCGGCACGTCTCCGATCTTGATCTGCCGCGCTTTTCTGCGTTTAAACTGAAAATCCTTGTATTCACAATCGCTCATTTTATTCAGTTACTAGGCCTCAAGACCACACAAAAAGAAAAAAACACCATCACACCTTAGGCATTTATTTGGATGCAATGTCCCTCTATTATATGCGAGGTGGATATGTCACACAAGGCGCGAGATCGGTTCATCCGGGGAATGGCCCCTACATTCTCTAAGGTGTAGGGATCGTTTCCCAAACGGTCCGCTCGGTGAGCCGACCCTACACAATAAAAAGGGGACAGGCTACTTTTTTAATTACCCCTGTAAAAAGTAGCCTGTCCCCTTTTTGTTTTTTTAAAAGGGGATCAGGCTGTCCCAGCCGTTCGGAAGTCTTTTGGCGACATCGTTCAGGATGACAAACACGATCAAGACTATAAATATGGCAAAACCGATCTGCATCACGATTTGCTTGACTTTCGGGCTGAAATCGCGACGGAAAATGCCTTCCAGCGAGATCACAAGAATCTGTCCTCCGTCCAGCACAGGAATGGGAAAGAGGTTGATGATGCCTAACTGCAGGCTTATGAGTGCGATCCAGCTCATCATGGCTAAGAGCCCCATACGCAGTGCTGTGTAGGATAAGCTGGCGATCTCGATCGGCCCTCCCAGCTGTCGTGCTGTCGCTTCGCCCGTCAAAAGATCTTTGATGAAATTAATGACAAGGAAGGTCAGGCGCACGTTGTCCTTAACGCTCTGCTTGAAAGCTGCAAAAAAGCGCAGGCTTTCCTCCTTAGATTCGATCACCTGGGCTATCCCTATCTCTCCGACATCTCCTTTGAGTCGAGGAGTAACCGGAATGTCTAGGAGCTCTTCCACTCTTCTGATACGAAAATTGAGCTCGACATTTGGATTGTCCTGAATCATCTCCAAAAACTGAAAATAATAGGCAGGCTGGCCGTCTATCTCGAGTATGACATCGCCCGGCTTCAATCCTGCTTTTTCTGCAGGAGCATCGGGAACGAGCATCTTGATCTCAGTTAAAATTTTCCCGAAAAAACCAGCATACCCCATCTCATGGATGGTTTTGCCCTCGGTCAGAAGATCGACGCTAAAAATCTCCTCTCCTCTCTTCACTTCGAGCTTGATAGTCCTCTTGGGTTTGGTGCCGACAGCAAGTTCCACATCACTCCATGTCTTTGTCCTTTGGCCGTCGATACTCAGGATTTCATCGTCAATCTGCAGATCGGTCTTTTCAGCCGGAGAATCCGGCTCGACCCAACCGATGACCGGTGTTTGACTCTGATAGACTGGGACCGGAGCTCCCACCATGTTGATGGCAGCGACCAGTATGACAGCCAGCAGTATATTCATGACGGGTCACATAACGATCGTGAGAAGCCTCTGCCATCTTTTAGCCGCCATAAAATCCCCGGGTTCGACCTCACGTTCTTTCTCATAGACCTCTTCACCGGGAAATTTGACATACCCGCCCATGGGGATCAGGCTCACCCTGTAATCCGTATCTCCCTTTTTGAATCCAAAAAGACGCTTACCGTATCCGAAGGAAAACACATCCACACGAATTCCAACAAGTTTGGCCATAAAAAAATGGCCGAATTCATGAACAAAAACAAGAATGCCAAAAACGATGATAAATGCAAGTATTGTTCCAAGTACTGATCCCATGACTCTACCTTTGCTCTAACAATTTCCGGGTTCGCAACCTGGAATCCCGGTCGATCTCGAATATATCGTTGACTGTTTCCACTTCTTTGGCACGATGATCCTCGACGACTTCCGTCACAACAGCGGGAATATCCATAAATTTTATTTCTTCTCTAAGAAAAGCCGCAACCACAACTTCATTTGCTGCATTCAGAGCTATAGAGAAGCTGTTGTTTTCCATCAAAGCCTGTCGTGCCAAATTGACAAGAGGGAATTTATCAAAATCTACATCATAAAATTCCAATGCTCCGATCTGACTCAAATCCAGTGAAGGCAAGAGCCCCTTTTCTCTCTCTGGATAAGTCAATGCATACTGGATCGGAATCTTCATATCAGTTGGACTGAGCTGAGCAAGAACAGAACCATCCTGCATTTCAATGAGAGAATGGACAATGCTTTGTGGATGGATGAGAACCCCCAGCTTCTCCGGATCCAACCCGAAAAGCCAGCGGGCTTCGATGAGCTCAAGTCCTTTGTTCATCAGTGTCGCTGAATCGATCGTCACTTTTTCTCCCATACTCCATCTGGGATGATTGAGAGCATCCGCCACTGTTTTGTTTTTCATCTCTTCTGCGGAGGTTTCAAAAAAGGGACCTCCAGATGCCGTGAGGATAACTTTTATCACTCCGGCTATCTCTTCTTTAGCCAAACACTGGAACACCCCACTGTGTTCGCTGTCGACGGGGATGATCTCTGCACCTGAATCAGAAGCCATCTTCTGTATCAAGGAACCTGCCACGACCATGGATTCTTTATTAGCAAGCGCAACTCTTTTGCCAGATTCCACAGCGGCGAGCGTAGGCCTCAGACCATTTATCCCGGTGATGGATGAAACGATGATATCGTTCTTCGTATAACTTGCGACTTCTTCAGCCCCCTCCTGGCCAAAAACTACACGAACATCGTTAGTATCGATTTTGCTTTGGATCGCCGATGCATGCTCTTCATTCTCGAGAGAAACGATCTCGGGACGGAATTTATCGATCTGCTCCTGGAACAGCTCCAGATTCCGGCCTGCAGCAAGCCCAGTCACATTAAACTTGTGCCTGAGGTTGTCGATGACTTCCAGGGTGCTCCGGCCAATCGAGCCGGTGGAACCCAGAATAGCTACATTTTTCATAAATAATCCAAATTAGTTCATTCCAACATATGTCAACAAATAATAAAATAACGGGGCAGCAAGAATAAGGCTATCGATCCTATCCAAAAAGCCTCCATGTCCCGGCAGAATGTTTGAAGAATCTTTCACTCCTGATGCTCTCTTGAAAAGAGATTCAAGAGGATCGCTGATCTGCGCAACAGCGTGTATGAGGAAAGCAAAGACTATTGCTTTCCAGAGTGACGTCTCCTTCAAAAGGAAAAAATATACGACCATACCCCCCAAACAAGCAAAAAGGATCCCGATCACACTCCCCTCCCATGTTTTTTTGGGACTGGCAAAAGGTGTCATCGGGTGCTTGCCAAAGAGCTTGCCGAAAGTGAACGCAGCAGAATCTCCTGTAACGATGGTCAACAGGAGAAAATAGACAAAAAACGGCCCATAATCCTCTCTGATCAAGAATATGTGATTGAGGGTGAAACTCACATATATTGCCCCAAAAAATGTCAGAGAGATCATCTTTGGAAAGTGCATCATCTTTTCCAATGAATTCATGGAGGCAACAAAATATAATCCCGTGATCAAAAGCCATGTATAGAGCACGATCTCCAGGGAAATATCTGCAGAAAAGAAAGAAAGGCCGATACACAATGCCAAGATGCTTCCCAGTATCTTGTTGGGAAAAATATTTTTCTTCCGGGGCAGATAGTAGAATTCAAGAAGTGCAACCAGGATCACTATCTGTAAAGCAATGAAAAATCCCACGCTGGGAAGATACTGGATACAGACAAACACTATTGCGAGGATTATTATCGCTGTGGGTAAACGTTTACGGGTGTTCCACATTGGCTCGAATATCTCCGAATCGCCTCTCTCTTTTTTGAAATTCAACAAGGGCATTAAGTAAATGTTTTTTACGAAAATCTGGCCAGAGCTCTTCAGTAATCCAGATCTCAGAGTATGCTATCTGCCAGAGGAGAAAATTGGACACGCGAAGCTCACCGCTCGTTCTGATGAGAAGGTCTGGGTCTGGGATATCCGCCGTATACAAATATTGAGAAAATTTCGTTTCATCCAATGAATTTCTGTCTAAATCGGGATCGTCAATGATTCTCTTGACTGCATCAACAATCTCTGACCTTCCGCCGTAATTGAGCGCCAGGAGAATTGTCAGCCGATCATTATTTATGGTAAGAGTTTCTACTCTTTCCAGTTCTCTGATAACTGACTGTGGGATCGACGTCATTTGTCCAATCACCTTTAGTCGAAAGTTGTTCTCGACCAGGACTTTATCCTCCTTTCTAAGGTAGTCTTCCAGGAGTCTCCACAGTGTTGCGATCTCCTTCTTGGGCCTCTTCCAGTTCTCCTTAGAAAAGGCATAGAGAGAAAGGTACCGGATTCCTATGCGGCCGCATGCCTCCACAATCTCACGGACAGACTTGGACCCTGCACGATGGCCTTCCACACGGGGCAAATTCTTCTTTTTTGCCCAGCGGCCGTTACCATCCATGATCACTGCCACATGCTTGGGAAGCCTGGTGAAATCCAGCTGTTTGACCAGGGATTCTTCTTCACTTCCAGGCTTAATATAACCTTCTAGACTCTCGAGCATGCAGGTATTATAGGGACTCCCCTGCAAATTGTCAAAAATCTAGACCTCGCCCATAAAATCTGCTATCCTATCATTT
>CAZXJE010000094.1:1896-12120 GCA_964640835.1 uncultured Eubacteriales bacterium | reverse complement strand
GATAGTGTAATTTTGGCTCAAATTCAAGCAGGTTTTTGAAGAAAGGAAGAAAAAGGTCTCAATGATTTTCAAAAGATACATGAATAAGTTCTTGAATCTTCCCTTGAGGCTCAAATTTATACTGAGTTTTCTTGCTGTCATCTCCTTGGGAGGATTGCTGACATTAACTTTTGGTACGCGGCTTGAGCATCGGACCATTATTTCTTTAGCACAGGCAAAGGTTCAACACGACCTCGCCTCAGCCTGGATGGTGTACAACGAAAAGCTCAACGATATTCGAGATATTGTATTGATAAATTCAAACCGGGAATCCGTACAAAATTCCGTAAAAAGCAATGACAAAGCGACACTTTTTAAATATTTAGATCGGATCAGAAAAGACTTCGACCTCGATGTTTTGACTTTAACCGATGCTCAAGGAAAAGCGATTATCAGGACCTCTCAACCCGATTTTTGGGAAGATGAACAGGTTGATGATCCTTTAGTGATCAAAGCCTTAAGGGGTGAAATCGTAGCAGCTACTCAGATCATCTCCAGGGAGGAGTTGATCAAAGAGAACAAAACTCTTGCCGAGCAAGCATACCTGGAGATTCTTCCCACTCCAAAAGCTGCCCCTTCTGCAAAGAAACACGAAGAAAACGGCATGATGCTCAAGGCTGCGGCTCCCCTCATCGACGAGAACAACAACATTGTCGGCTCGCTTTACGGAGGAATACTTCTCAACCGAAACTACGAGATTGTCGACAGAGTCAAGGAAATCGTGTTCAAAGGAGAAAGATACAAAGGCCGGGAAATCGGCACGGCCACTATTTTTCAACATGACTTGAGAATCTCCACGAATGTCAAAAAAGAAAATGGGGAGAGAGCTATAGGAACCCGCGTCTCTCTTGAAGTCAACCAAGCTGTGTTGAAGGAGGGGAGGTCTTGGATCCACCGCGCATTTGTGGTCAACGACTGGTATATTTCTGCGTATGAACCTATCAAAAACGTCGATGGCGAGATCATAGGCATCCTTTATGTCGGTATGCTCGAAAAGCCCTATATTGACCTCAGGAACAAAGTCATGGTTACTTTTGCAGGAATTGCTGTCCTCTGTGTCATTATCCTTCTCGTGATTCTCTTCTTCATCACATCAACCATTATTCGGCCTCTTCAAAACATGGTTTTTGCCACCAATAAGATTGCAAGTGGTGACATGAATTATAAGGTCGACATTAATTTTCAAGATGAGGTGGGACAGCTGGCTCAGTCCTACAACCAAATGACAGAAGCCCTTAAGATAGCCAATCAAAAACTCATCCAATGGGGAAAAACCTTAGAGAAGCGAGTGGAAGAGAGAACCAAAGAGTTACAAAATATGCAGGATTCGATGATTCAATCCGAAAAAATGGCATCGCTCGGAAAAATCGCCGCGGGTGTAGCCCATGAGATCAACAATCCATTGACATCGATTCTTATCAACACGCATCTTATGATGGAAAAAACCCCTGAGGAGTCGGCTTTCCAAGAAAACCTCAACATGATCTCTGAAGAAACATCAAGATGCAGTGATATTGTAAAGGGACTTCTTGAATTTGCGCGTCAAAATCCCCCGCTCAAAAGCAATGTGGATATCAACGCGATCGTAAAAACCGTTATTGGCATTTTAGAGAAGCAAGTGACCTTGAAGAACATTCAAATTTTAAAGAAGCTGAAAGAGAAATTGCCCCCTATCGAAGTCGATGCCAGTAAAATAAAACAGGTCTTCTGGAATCTCATTATCAATGCTGCGGAAGCGATGCCCGAAGGGGGCATGTTAACGATATGCAGCAGGCTTTCAAGGTCGGGGGAATTCATCGAGATCGAATTTTTGGATACGGGGATCGGAATATCCGATGAACAGAAAAAAAAGTTATTTGACCCTTTTTTTACGACCAAAGGAGGAGGCACAGGATTGGGATTGGCAGTGAGCTATGGAATTATCGAACAACACCAAGGTAAGATCGAAGTGAGGAGCCAGTTATCCCAGGGAGCCTCTTTTACAGTCAGCCTGCCGGTCAAAGGAACATAAATTTCTTTGAAAGATGGAGGAAAGAATGAAAGACAAGGTCAAAAGAAAAATATTGGTTGTGGACGATGAGATCAATGTCTGCAAGAGCATCCGTCAGGCAATCGCTAAAGAAGAATATGATGTGGACATGGCCTTGAGCGGTGAAGAAGCCCTGCAGATGGATAAGGAAAGGCTTTATGATCTGGTCGTTACCGACCTTATGATGCCCGGCATCAGCGGGGTGGACCTCCTGACAACTTTGAAAATCAATCGGCCGGAAGTCATCGTGATTCTGGTCACAGGCTATCCAACCATCAAAACAGCCGTACAATCCATAAAACTGGGGGCTTTTGATTATATCCCAAAGCCTTTTACGCCCGATGAATTAAGAAGCCTGGTCTCCCGGGCGTTCAAGAAAGCGGCCGGCAAGGAAGTCGAAATAGAAAAAGTTCCATCGCCTCCAATGCCCAAAGGTCTGTTTTTGATGAGGGGTCACACCTGGCTCCGCAAAGATGAGGAACACATGGTGACCATAGGCATCGTCTATGATTTTCTTAAGAATTTGGAGACGATCACTCATATTGAGCTAACTCCAGAAAATAAGAGCATTTTTCAGGGAGAGGTGTGTGCCAGAATTACTGATACTGAAGGAAACATTCATCGGGTCTGGTCGCCTGCATCAGGCAGAATAGCACGAATAAACAAAACGATCGAGGAAGACATAACCCTTTTGAAAAGGGATCCCTATGGAAGCGGCTGGCTTCTTCAGATTGTTGTGCCGGAGCTTGAGAAAGATATCGAAGGTCTTGTGGCATCCTAGGCCATTATGGTTCCTCTGCAGTCCTGATCATGTCTAAACTTGAGCCTGTCGATTTTAAGAGCCTTGAAAAGGCTGTAGGAGACATCCTGGGGGAGTTTAATCCCAAAAAACTCCTTTTTATTGATACGGGAGGCCGGTGGAAAGAAAACCCGGCACTTTCCCAAGAGTGCGCATCACATGAGTTGCTCTTTTATTTATGGAATCTTGACAAAAAGAAGCTGTCGACATTTATCCAAAAGGTTTTGTTCGTGGTTAACGACAGCCATTTATGGTCTTGGGTAAAAAAAATCAGATGGGCTCTTCTGAAAGATAACCATCTACAACCAAAAAGTCTGATCGAAAATACGGCCGAGAGGGATATCGTACAATTTTATTCCTCGAAAAATTTACCAAAAGACCGCTATTCATTCCTAATCGTTTTTGAGGTCATTGTGTGGAGTGTTGTGTTTGAGGCATATCGGATCAACAGCCAGTTGTATGTTCCTTATTGGGACAGGGAAACCCAGTCTTTATGCCAGGAATATAAAAATAGGTTCCAAAGCTTGAATGATCTGTTCAACCGGATATCGGGAGCTGAACACGAGGGAAGCTGGATCGTCAGTTTTTTGAAGCATTTGACAGAACTTTTCCCCGATATTATGAATTCCATTCCACCGCTCATTGCCGAAGAAGGTTTGCTCGCACTCTCCATCGATCGCCTCTTATCCAAAGCAAAAGATCCTGATAAATGCGAAGAGGTTTTTTCATTGGTCATCCAAAAGATACAGCCCTCACAGGGAATCGTTACGCAGACTTCCCCTGCTCTGCTCATGCCATGCCTCAGACTCTTGCTGGAAAATTCGGTTGATATTTCCAGCGGAATCCAGTATCACGCTTCCGTCATACTCAGCGTCCTTAAGGATATTCGGTCTACGGAAATTTTAGTCAAAGCTTTGCATTCTTATCCCTTTCACATGACCAAAATACGCGAAAACATTCTCTATACTCTC
This sequence comes from uncultured Eubacteriales bacterium, assembly GCA_964640835.1. GTDB lineage: Bacteria > Acidobacteriota > Aminicenantia > Aminicenantales > Aminicenantaceae > WTAW01. The sequence continues at coordinate 8,282 of CAZXJE010000094.1, read as the reverse complement.
GGCCTGCTGGAGGAAGATGCTGTTGAAGCCATTGCTCAGGTCTTGGAGGAACCAGACCAGCTGATGCAATCTTCCGGACGAAAAGAAGGCACAGTCTGTTCCCTGCGTGGACAAAAAGAAGAAGCCATCCTTGCTCTCGGCAAAATCGGCCTGGGCTCGCTCCGTTCCCTCCCCGCTCTGCTGAAATATGTGCTTCATCCTTCTGCAAGGCTAAAAGCATGTCTTGCCTGGGTATTAGGGGAGATTGGCAAAGCTCAAAAAGAAAAATTTGGAGGTGTGAGTGCTGATATCATAATCGCTCTCTTGAGTTTGCTGCGGGTCAAGGATAAAGAAAATTTCGAAGAGGCTGTGTGTGCGCTCAAAAAAATTGGATTGCCGGAATTTCTTCATGCTCTTCATCTTTATGATATTGGAGCTGTTAGTATCCTGGGCTTGAAGCCTGCCCAGAGGGGTTTGTACGAGCTTTCCGAGACACTGCATAATCTAATAAAAACAAGAGGGAGGGCGATCGTTGCCGTAAATGGAGATTCAGGAACAGGAAAAACCTATTTCTGTCATGCCGTATCCCAGGGTTTTGGCGATGTAAAAGCGCAAGAAATTCTCTATCTGATGCGTGACAGGAAGAAAGACCAAAAAATATTCAACCGAATTTTGGGCATAGCTTGGCTAAAAAAGTACATCGATCCTGTTTATTACCAAGATTATCCGCTTTCGGAGGAGGAAGACGATCCTGACGATTTTATGGAGACATTCCTTGAAGAAAACAAGGATAAAAAGCTTATACTTCTGGACGGTTGTCGAGACCAACATTATTTTCATAGAGTCGTCGAACTGTTTTATTTCAAAGGAGCACTGGATGTGGAGGTCAACTTTCGGGCAACCTTTTCCTCCCGGAGGTTGAACTTGGAAGAAAGAGAGCGTGCCCTGGAAAGTATCAACACACATTTATCTTTTCTCGAAGAACCCGTCCTCGAAGATACACTTTTTTACAGGGAAGGAATTGTGATTCTTTATGATCTTGATAACTCGGCCTCTTTCCGGCTCGACAGCCAAGAGATTCAGGAGTTGTTTAAAAAGAGGAGGATCGAAACACGGGGAAATTTAATCCATATCGGAGACTTCGATAAAGAATTAAAAGCACAGAGGACCTTCCCAGAAAAGCTTACTTTTCGAACAGATGATTTTTCGCTTGTCGAGCATCCCATGCCAAAGAGTCTGAGCACCTCCTTCGTCCCTGAGGAGAGAAAATTTAAAGTGGAATTAAATGATCATCTGAGCGAACGGCCAAACCTTCTTGGAAAGATCGAAGCCAATGATATAAAGCCTCAACAACTTTGTTTCTATGCCCAAGATCAACTTGCCGGAATGGGAGAAGACGATAGCGTTTTTGTCCTAACCTTTTTGGATAGTCGGATATTCCACACGAACGTTCAAGAGTGTAAACAGATCGTACTTCATGGACGAGACATTTTTTTACTCAACACTCAAGGTGGACTCAGTCGCACATCTTTTGAAGGAAAGGAAATAACCCGTTTTGGAACAATCGACTCGCCGGTCACAGCTCTGGGAACCTTTGACGCAACACAGTTTGTCACCGGTCATGAGGATGGATCGATCGGAATATGGGACTTAGCCAACAAAAAAATCGTCATGCTCAGAGGACACCAAGAACCGGTGAGTTCTTTGGTCGTTGATTATTCAGGCCGTATCTATTCAGCAAGTTTGGACCACACAGTCAAATTATGGGATCTGATAAACAAAACAGTCAAGACTATGGAATATCCTGACGAAGTTGTTTTGCTTTTAAAGCGTTATCCAAACGGAAAAATATTGGCCTTAGCTGAGGGAATGGCGGACACATCATCTGACGAGAGTAGTGAAAATTCTGGCAGGGTGATAAAGATTATGGATATCAAAAACAGATCCGCTCAGATTATCCCCGTAACCTTTGGCCATAGCATTTCGAGCATAAATGTCAATTTTGATGGCAGGATGGTTATCTCTTTTGCTGTCCCGCAGGCGCAGAAAAAACAAAAAGAAAAACTGCTGGCCATTCTTTCCCCGGACAAAAACCGTTGCAAGATTGATGTTTTGGAAGATCCGACCAGGGGAACAACAAGCTCTCTCGTGATGGGGCCCAAAATAATAACATGCGGAAAGGATGATGAAGACGCCTATAGTCTGCGATTGTGGGGAAACAAATATTATGTCAAGCATGAGCACAGAAAAATATCTATGCAACCTTTATAATATATCATTGTATTGTATATAGAAGTCTGTTTTTGCGATACTGTCTGCGGCTCAGAAAACATGCGCATTCCCGTGATACAGGAACGTATGATATCTCCCGCATTCCATTGACTGTATCTTGACAATTGAGTTTGATTTGTTAGTGTAAATAATGAGCATGACAAAAAGGGATTATTCACTCGACGATTTCCTTACGCTTACCCACCGGATAATGCACTTCGCCTTTCAAGGTCTATTGAGAGTGGATTTTTTGCGCGAAGCCTCAGAAATACTCGTGGAATTCTCGGGTTGTGATTCTGTGGAGATGTGGCTGAAGGAAAGGGGGAAATTTTATCGCAGCGAAGTGAATCGTGCCTCCGAACAGCCCTTCCACTTTGAGATAATGCCTACTCAGAACGATGAATACGGAAGAGCTGTTCCCATTTTAGAGAATGACATCGGCATCGAAAGAATTTGCAAGGATGTTTTTTTAGGGAAGATCGATCCTGCGTTATCTCCGTTTGCAAAGGATGGAAGTTTCTGGACGGGCAATGCAGAGAGTTCTCTTGCGTTTTTATTGGGACAAGAGGGAACTGATTTCTCAGACAAATCATCTGGGGCCACAGATTATTCATCTCTTGCAATCATCCCGGTTTCAGTCGAGGATCAGAACATTGGGCTTTTGCAACTAAAAAGTGTGTCTACAGATTTTTTTACAAAAGAAGAAATCGAGTTTTACAAAGATGTCGTTCAATCCCTGGGGATTGCCCTGATCCATAGGCGAGCGCAAGTGGAGTTGCGGGAGCGCATAAAAGAACTGAAGTGTCTCTATGGCATCGCTAAACTTGTCGAAAAACCAGAGATCTCTTTGAAAGAGATCCTCCAAGGAATCGTCAAGCTGCTTCCTCCCGCCTGGCTCTATCCAAATATCGCTTCTGCCAGGATTCTCTTGGATGGAGAATCATATTTGACATCTCCCTTCCAAGAAAGCGATCAAACGCAGGCAGCAAAAATAGTTATTGAAGGAAAAACACAAGGGAAGCTCGAAGTGTTTTATGCTGAGGAGAAGCCAGGGCTCGATGAGGGGCCTTTTCTAAAAGAGGAGCGAATATTGATTGAGGCGCTCGCCAGAGAAATCTCTCTCATTGTCATACGGAAACGGGCAGAGGAAGAGAAATTCAGACTTCAAGAACAGCTTCGGCATGCAGATCGCCTCGCCACTATCGGTCAGCTCTCGGCCGGAGTCGCTCACGAATTAAATGAACCCATTGGCAGTGTCCTCGGTTATTCTCAGCTCATCTATAAACATCCGGACCTGCCAAGTCAAATAAAGCAAGACGCAGAAAAAATAATGAAAGCTTCCCTTCATGCACGTGAAGTGGTTAAAAAATTGATGTTATTCGCCAGACAAACACCTCCCAAGAAAATTCGGGTGAATTTGAATCGGGTTGTCGAAGAAGGGCTCTATTTTCTGGAATCGAGATGTGAGAAGGAAGGGATAAAAGTCGTGTGTTCTCTATCCGAAAATCTTCCTGAGGTTACGGCAGATCCTGCTCAACTTACTCAGGTTCTGGTCAATCTTGTTGTCAATAGCATCCAAGCCATGCCAAAGGGGGGAGAATTGACTGTGCAGACAAAGGCCTTGAATGAATCTGTCTTGCTCATCGTAAAGGATACAGGTGTTGGCATGAGTGAAAACGTCATGAATAAGATATTCCTGCCATTCTATACAACAAAGGATGTGGGCCGTGGGACAGGTTTGGGTTTGGCTGTGGTCCATGGCATTGTCACTTCACACGAGGGCGCCATCCATGTTACGAGCAAAGAAGGTCAGGGGACGACATTTAAGATTCAACTTCCCTTAAAAGGACAGTCCACGACTGGATCGGGAGAGTAAATTGAAAAATCAAAAAAAGAAAGAGCATATCCTTGTCGTGGATGATTCTCCGGACATGCTGGAAGTTATTCAAAGAAATTTGGAAGCCCAGGATTATCGAGTCTCTACTTCGCCTGGTGCAGTGGAGGCTATCAAAATTCTGGAATCAACACCGATTGATTTAGTCATAACAGATCTCAAAATGCCCGAAGTCGATGGTCTAAGCCTGATAAGACATATCCAAGAGAATCTCAAAGACACGGAAGTCATGATGATTACGGGGTATCCTTCCATTGAAGGGGCTGTGGAAGCGGTTAAAACCGGAGCTGAAGAATACCTGGCTAAGCCTTTCACCGATGAGGAATTATTGCGGGCGGTCAAGCGTGTACTTGAAAAAGCAAAGACACGCAAAGCGGCTCAGAAGCAATCACCCAAACCTCCTCCCATACGTCATGGCATTATCGGTGTGTCGCAAGCGATACAGAAGGTTTTTAGCGCAATTGAAAAGGCCGCATCGAGCTCGGTAACAATACTTATAACTGGCGAGAGCGGCACTGGGAAAGAACTTGTTGCCCGCGCCATTCATTACAGCAGCCTGCGCAGTTCAACGCCTTTTGTCCCCATAAACTGCGGGGGAATTCCGGAGTCTCTCCTTGAGAGCGAGCTTTTTGGCTATGTGAAGGGAGCCTTTACCGGAGCTGCAGACACGCGTGCTGGATTTTTCCAGACAGCCGAGGGCGGCACAATCTTTTTGGATGAAATCAGTGAGACAAGTCTCTCGATGCAAGTCAAGCTTCTCCGCGTTCTCCAGGATAAAGAAGTGTTTATGGTGGGTGCACGCCAACCCATTAAAGTGGATGTGAGAATAATTGCGGCCACGAATAAGGATTTACTCGAACTGATAAATAAAGGAGAATTCCGGGAAGACTTGTACTATCGCTTGAACGTCATCGCTATCGATATTCCTCCTCTCCGGGAGCGGGAGGGAGACATCTTGTTGCTGATCCAAAATTTTGCCGTCAAGTTCGCAAAAGAATTTGGAAAATCTGCACCAAAATTTTCAGAAAATGTCTTACAGGCCTTGCGGAGTTATTATTGGCCCGGGAATGTCAGAGAATTAGAGAACATTATACAAAGGCTCGTCCTAATGTCGGAGGGCGAAACCATAGATGCCCCTGACCTGCCTTCTCTTATGCGTTACTCTGCGTTGCGGGGAGTGGGGCCACATCGGACTCTTGCTGAGGTTGAAGTCGAACACATCCACAGCGTTTTGGCAAGTGTTAATAACAATAAAACCAAAGCCGCAGAGATTCTGGGAATAGACCGAAAGACACTCCGCGAGAAGATAAAGAAGATAAAAGAGCTCCCGTCATCTTGATTCCTTCATCTGGAGAGAATCTCTCCACCGGTACAAAACGCCCCGCTTTTTTTGGGGAATTCTCATGTTAAGAAAACAGAGCGGGAGTGTTTTATAAGAAAATCTATCATATCTAATTTCATTAAATTCAATGAGTTGTATAGTATGTCCATCATTTTTTTTGATGTTTCATTTTTTCTATAAATCAGAATTTAAATCTGGCACTGAAGTTGCAATAGTGTTTTTCTCGAATTTGAGAAAGGAGAAAAAGATGAAAAACTCAAACAAAAAAAAGAGGAATTGGGATGATTTAAACCCTCTCGATACACGGAAAGAATGGAAGCTCCTGTACTACAAACCCGGGAAGCCGGGACTCGAGGAGGGGTTCAAACTTGCGGGAATATGCAGACATTGTGAGCTGAAAGATATGTGTCCCCTTCCTAAGCCTGAAGGCGGAGTGTGGCGTTGCAGCTATTACAGGGCTTTTCAGAAAAAGTCCAATCTTTATAACCATGTTTTGGAACAACTGGAGAAAGCCAAAGACGTCGTCCCATTTGACGATGACATCTGCAAGATTTTGACGGAGACGATGAATGAGATCGTCGTTCATTTCCCGGTCAAGATGCAAGATGGACATGTGAAGGTCATAACAGGCTATCGCGTACAGCATAATAATGCTTTGGGCCCCTTCAAGGGAGGATTGCGCTTTCATCCTTCTGTTGACATTGATGAGATAAAGGCCCTTGCAACTTTGATGACCTGGAAGACCGCAATCACCAATATTCCCTTTGGTGGAGCCAAAGGGGGGATCCAGTTGGATCCGGCCGATTTTAGCCGGGAAGAGATAGAAAGGATCTCCCGGCGTTTCGCCTACGCCTTAGGAAACAATATCGGTCCCGAATATGATATCCCTGCTCCGGATGT
>CAZXJE010000094.1:0-1796 GCA_964640835.1 uncultured Eubacteriales bacterium | reverse complement strand
CCTACGCCTTAGGAAACAATATCGGTCCCGAATATGATATCCCTGCTCCGGATGTGAACACAAATTCTCAAATTATGGCCTGGATACAGGATACGTATATGTCAACTGTCGCACCCAATGAGAGAAATCGCTGTGTCCATGTCGTTACCGGGAAACCTATTGAATCCGGAGGGAGTCAGGGACGCGAGAAAGCCACGGGCCAGGGTGTTGTCTTTCTCATCGAAAAATGGGCAAGCGACCATGGGATGAATTTAGAAGGAACCACTTACACCGTGCAGGGATTCGGGAATGTGGGATCTTGGGCCGGACGTTTGATGAAGAGACATGGATCGAAACTCATCGCTGTTGAGGATGTGACAGGTGCGATTTTGAATAAAGGAGGTATCGATCCGGATGATCTTGCCGCTTATGTCAAGGTGCATGGTGGTGTCGCTGGATATCAAAAAGCAGAGCCGATCGACCATGTGACTTTTTTTACCACCAAAGCCGACATTTTTATACCCTGTGCTTTGGAGAATCAAATAACGGATGCAACGGCTGAATTGTTGGATGTCAAACTCATTGCCGAAGGCGCTAACGGGCCTACCGATCCAAAAGGGGATAAAGTCCTGCAACGCCGGAATATTGCTGTGATTCCGGATATTCTCTGCAATTCGGGAGGCGTGATCGTCAGCTATTTCGAATGGCTACAGAACAAAAGAAGCGAGTTTTGGGATCTCGAAGAGGTGGATCTTAAACTCCGGAAAACGATCATCGCTGCTTATGAGAGAGTGCGGGATGCGGCCGAGAGATACAAGGTGGATTGGCGTACAGCCGCTCAGATTGTCGCCTTATCCAGACTCGAGATGGTCTACAAAGAAAGGGGAATCTTTCCGTGATCTTAATTTATTAGACATATTCTCTACAAGTCATTAGGGCAGACTGATTGAGATATGCGGTCTGCCCTCTGGCTTTTCATTTTATCCCTTTTGAGAATTTTTCCTCTTCAAGAGTTCTCGTTTACGAAAAGGGAAACCTAGGATGCCCAACCTCTTCTCATATCCTAGGATATTTCCATCGATGTCGGTGGGCGGAAGGGCCGGGGTTTTTGTATGTTTTCCACGTCTCAGAGATGTGTGTGCCGCTGGCCTTTAGCTTCCAGACTCCATTGTCGAGAAAAAAATCAGCTTCTCTGGATCCCCGGAGGGGTGCTGGAGCAGTATTTCAGGTTCGCTCTCAAAATTGTCAAGAATCTGAGTCGCAATTTTGTCCTCTTCGGACTGTTGAGATGTGGAACAGCCACTCAGGATGACCATTCCTGCCATTAAAACAAAAATGATCTTTTTCATCTTCGAATCCACTCCTTCTAACAGTTTATTTTGATAACCATAGTAGATATCATATATTTCTGGAAATATCATTCTCTTTTTAGTATAGGAAATAGTATGAGGCTTGACAGGGGAATGGGCACATTGACTATAATGATGAACATCTTTAAGCGACAATTTTGTTTTATGCTCATGAAATTCATTAGGAAAGCCACAGAAGTTGTCAGCGTTTTTATGCCGATCCCATTCCCATGGCTTACGGAGAGCTCTACACCGCACTTGGACAGGGTGTCATCGATGGCGCGGAAGCAGCCAATACGAATTATTTTGCAAAGAAGTTTTTCGAACCTGCGCCGTACTGGGCTCAGGTTGGATGGATCCATCTCGTCGAATACGTCATCGTGAGCAGGTACTTCTTCGAACGGCTTCCGGATGAGTACAAGAATGTCATCGAAGAAGCTGCACAGATTATTATCGCCCAAGAGAGGG
>CAZXJE010000093.1:9665-12153 GCA_964640835.1 uncultured Eubacteriales bacterium | reverse complement strand
AAATCGGGAATTATCGTTTTTGAGTTTTTCCATTTGGCTCTGAAAACAAAAATTTTTGAAATGGGAATTAAACTTTATTCAAAAAAGCCGGAAGGCTCTTTGATGTAGACATAATTGCTCAGAAGGGCTTCCCAAATCTTGGCCTCGTCGTAAGCCATCTTAGACAACCTGGTTTTGAGCTGCCTTATGATCCCTAAAAGCTCAGGAGAGTCTTTGAGCGAATCCCTGACTTTGAGGTACTCCTCGTTGTATTCGCTCAGGAACTGATGGGCAAAACTCCAGGCTGATACTCCAAAGACCATTTCCTGGGCGCTGAGTTTTCCCTCTCTGAAGAGCTCTGAGAGAGGGCTATCCGGGAGAACATACACAAGGCTTATGTCGGCGATCAGGTCCTGGATGAGCCTTTTGTCACGGATATCGTTTAAATAAAACGTATAGACGGTCTTGCCGTTAGCGAATTGTTCGACATACTTGCGGTTGGAAAAAAGGCCATGGGAGTTGAACACATCGGAGACATTGGAGAAAAACCGGGAAGGGGATTCCCGGTTAACGGCCACCATGATGCGGAGTTCTTTGGAATCTTTTTTATGCGAAACATCGATCAATGGCGCCTCCCAGCCTTGGGATCTTTCGATGATGTCCTGGTAACGGTTGTACGTTTCTTGAGTTGTGGTTTTCAGGAAAAGACGGCAGGCGATTTTCTTGAGCTCTGTCTCTTCGGGATAGACTTTTTCTGCACAGAACTGCGCCCTGTTGACCTGGTAGAGCCGGAGATGTTTCGCTCTCCTTGGTTTTCCCGTTGTCCTGTACGTCTGGAGTCTGGAATTGGCATATTTTTCCTCGATCCGACGCTCCACTTCCAGGGCCCGTGAATGCTGGTCGTCCACCAAATAGATGGCTTCGTCCTTGTGCTCGGTGGCCAGATCGATCTGCAGGGCTGTCTTTTTCTGGAGGGAAGCCATAATGGCCGCTGATTTGATGGCTTCAATGTGGCTGGCGATCGTTTTGAGAGGAGTTGTTTGAAAATAGTAGGTATCCATCCCCAGTCCAGTCGCGAACCATTCGATCTCAGCTCTGACCGTGCTTTTGGCATAGTGTCCATGACTGAGAATGATATCCTCGATTTTTTCTAGCTGTGCCTGGCTCAGCACTGTTTCTTTTGCGATGTCTCTTAGGCTTTTCATAGGCACTCTCCTAATACGGGATGTCTTTTTAGGCCTGTGGCTAAATCCCGATATCCATCTTCTCGAGGATCATCTCGGTCCCTTCCAGCGTCTCGAGGTTGGTGGAGCCGCAGTGGTCACAGATGAAGATGAAGTCATCCTTGACCAAAACCTTGTGACAATCCTTGCATTGGACCTTGAGGGGGACTTTCCTTATTTCCAGCTCGGCTTCGGATGCGATTGTGTCTTTTTTGTAGATATCAAAAGCTGTCACCATCAACTCCGGGACGACACCCGCTAAAGCCCCCACTTGGAGCTTCACAGAGAAGATCTTTGTTCCCTTGTTTTCCCGGACTTTTTCCTCGAGGATTTCAAAGAGGTTGGCCACGATCGATAGTTCATGCATTGTCTTTGCGGAGTTTCTTGAGGGCAAAAATCAGCTGGCTTACCAATTCTTCGACACCTTTCCCTTTAAGTGCAGAAACGGTAAAAGTTTTAAGGGAAGGATTGACTTCTTGAGCTTCTTTTATTGCCCTTTGGATATCGAATGGAACCAGCGGTACCAAGTCGGTTTTGGTGATGATCAACCAGTTTGATGTGGTGAATGCTTTCGGGTATTTTTTGGGTTTATCATCTCCCTCAGGCGTGGATAACAGCACACACCGAATGTTCTCTCCCAGGTCATAACTGGCAGGGCATACGAGATTTCCCACGTTTTCGATAAACAAGAAATCGAGGTCCGGTGGGATTTCCGGAAAGAGCTTGCCGATCATTTTGGCTTCAAGATGGCATGCTCCCCCAGTGATGATCTGCCAGGCAAGAATGCCCTTTGCCCTTATGCGTTCCGCATCCCTTTCCGTTTCGATATCCCCTTCGATCACGGCCATTTTGTAGTCGGGATTCAGACGTTCAGCAATGCTTTCCAACAGGGTTGTCTTTCCTGCCCCTGGTGAACTCATGAAATTTATTGTCAGAATGCCCTTCTGACTCAGCTTTTTACGAATTTCTGCCGCAATTTTTTTATTGGATCCTAGGAGATCTTCCAGCACAAAAATTTCTTTTTTTGTCATGTTTCTTTTCTCTTCTCTTTGGGTATTACAGATTCATGATTATACAACTTTTTCTTCTCCGCATCGAAGGATTTATAACCGGCAGTTTTTTCTGTAATAATGGATGCTGCCAATTTACTCCTGTAACTATAGGATTCTTTAATATATTGGAGATGGCCAAAGGTGAAAATAAAAGAAGGAGGGCAGGTGGGTATTTTTTAATAAACCGGATTTGTTGGCAATGACATGTTGACAAGCAAAATGGTTTCCGTTATT
>CAZXJE010000093.1:7014-9565 GCA_964640835.1 uncultured Eubacteriales bacterium | reverse complement strand
ATAAACCGGATTTGTTGGCAATGACATGTTGACAAGCAAAATGGTTTCCGTTATTATTATCCGTAATTCTTTTTAATTCAATAGTTAATCTCTAATTACAATATATTTTATCTTTTTACTAGGTATTAGTGATGCATTTATACAAATTTGCTAAAAAAATCCGTAATCTCCCCCCCTTTAGTTTTTCCTACGCATTGAGTTCTCCGGGGGATTCTTGGCAAAAGGAGATAAATCATGCAGCCTGAATCTGTAATCATTCCGGCCTCCGACTGGCTGACAGAGGTGAATTTAAGCAGCGGTGAAAGTGCTTCATCCTGTTATCAGTGTAAAACATGTTCCAGCGGTTGTCCGGTTTCTTTCGCGATGGATATCCTGCCACACCAGATAATCCACATGATCCGAATGGGGCTCAAAGACGAAGTGCTCAAGAGTGCTTCCATTTGGATCTGCGCGTCTTGTGAAACCTGCACGACCCGCTGTCCGAACGGCATCGATGTCGCCAAGATTATAGACACCCTGAGAATGGCCTCGCTCAAATCTGACTTGAAAAAGGGAGATAAGCACCCAGCAATTTTCCACAGCTCTGTTCTTCAGTCTGTCAAGATGACTGGGAAGCTGTATGAATTGGGAATGATTGGTCTGTATATGTTTAGAACGAGTGGAGAACTTGCCGGCAAAATAAAGAGCGGCGCCCTTTTAGAGGATATGAAAGTGGGGATAAAGCTTTTTAGACACGGAAAACTCAAACTTATCCCCAGAATCGTAAAACGAAGAAGAGATATTAGTAAGTTTTTTAAAAAACTCAAAAGAGGAGAAGGTGCGTGAAAGTTTCCTATTATCCAGGATGTTCTCTACACAGCACTGGGCTTGAGTATGGCGAATCCACAGAAGAAGTCTGTGAGATACTTGACATCGAGCTGGACGAACTTTCTGACTGGAACTGCTGCGGCGCCGGCTCTGCGCATACTGTGGATGAGGCATTAGCCATAGAGCTTGCTACTCGCAACCTCTTCACTGCCGAAGAAGCCGGCATGGATCTGGTGATTCCCTGTGCCGCTTGTTTTCAGAGATTTAAAGTAGCAGAAAAGCATATCAGAGAAGGAAAGGAACCCATCATCGATACTCCCTATCAGGGAAAAGTTCCTGTCAAACATCTCCTTGATTTTCTTTCAGAGGAAGAAAACATCACGGCCATCAAAGACAAAATTGAAAAACCCTTAACCGGTCTCAAAGCTGTGTGTTACTATGGGTGCCTCATCACCAGACCTCCCGATATCACGGATGCAAAAAAATATGATAATCCCCAAAATATGGATGATCTTCTCACTCTCTTGGGGGCGGAGACGTATTCCTGGTCTTACAAAACAGACTGTTGTGGGGGAAGCCTGATGCTTTCCCGCCCAGATATCGTGACCGAGCTTTCAGGAAAACTCATCCAAAAAGCGGAAGAGGCAGGAGCGGATTGTGTGGTCACTGCATGCCCCCTGTGTCAGGCCAATCTGGACACCAAGCAGGGCATGATGTCAAGGAATTGGGGGAGAAAAGTTCATTTTCCCACCTTTTATTTTACAGAGCTCCTGGGATTGGCCCTAGGCAGCCCCAAAGTAGATTCATGGTTAAAGAAGCATATCATTGATCCGCGTGATCTATTGAAATCCAAAGGCCTTCTCTAAGCTAAAGGAGGGTATCTGAAAAATGTCGCTAAACACAGAAGAGAAGAAAAAAGTCGGTTCCGCCATGGTTCTCGGCGGCGGAATTGGAGGCATGCAGGCAGCCCTTGATCTGGCAGAATCCGGAATAAAAGTTTATCTGGTTGAAAATAAACCATCCATCGGTGGAGTGATGGCCCAGCTCGATAAGACTTTTCCAACCAACGACTGCGCCATGTGCACCATGGCCCCGAGGTTGGTTGAAATCGGCAGACATAAGGACATCGATGTGATCACCTTTGCCGACATTGAAAAGATCAGAGGGAAGGCCGGGAATTTCGAGCTCACCATCAATAAACGGCCGCGGTATGTCGATGAAGACAAATGCACAGGATGTGGCTCCTGTGTGACCAATTGCCCCGTCCAGAACATTCTCTATGTCACCCCGGAAAGAGATGAAATCGATATTTCCGTCGAAGACATAGAAATCATGAACAATGTCATCAAAGACTTTGAAATATCGGAAAGATCACTGGTCCCTATTCTGCAAAAAGCCAATGATACCTACAATTATTTGCCCGAGCCGGTTATGAGATACGTGGCTGATCAGCTCAATCTACCATTGAGTGCCGTGTACCGGATCGCAACCTTTTACAACGCCTTCAGCCTGGAGCCGAGAGGGAAACATTTGATCACCATCTGCCTGGGAACGGCCTGCCATGTCAAGGGGGCGGAAAGAATCATGAGGACATTTGAGAGTGAACTGGGGATACAAAGAGGAGGCACAACCCAAGACATGATGTTTTCTCTCGAGTCGGTTCGCTGCATCGGGTGTTGTGGATTGGCTCCCGTTTTGAAGGTGGGAGAGGATATTCACGGGCATATGGCCAAAAATAAAGTCC
>CAZXJE010000093.1:5676-6914 GCA_964640835.1 uncultured Eubacteriales bacterium | reverse complement strand
AAATTATTTTAATGGATAAAAACGATGCCAAAATTGAAAATTGAAGATTTGGAAAAAATCAGTCAGAGAGTCAAGAAGACCGTTTTGCTGCGTGACGGTGCCGGGAGGGCAAAAATCACAGTTCACATGGGAACCTGTGGAATTGCCGCCGGAGCCAGGAAAATCATGAACACGTTGATGGAGGCCATCGAGGAAAAAGAGATCACGGATGTCATCTTGACCAGCTCCGGTTGTGCGGGTTTATGCAGCAAAGAACCGATGGTTACGGTCGAAGTGAAGGACGAGGCTCCGGTCAAGTATGTGGATCTGACGCCGGAAAAAATCCGTGAAATTCTGGAAGGGCATGTCATCGGTGGAAAAATTGTAAAAGAGTATGCCCTGGCCTTGGGTAGCGAAAGAGTTTCTTAATCGGTTTTAATGTGTTTTATATAAAGTGAGAGATAGCAGAATATGAGCGAACATAATACAGGAAAATACAGATTGCATTTAATGCTTTGTGCGGGAACGGCCTGTGTTTCTAATAAGTCTTTTAAAATTAAAGAGTTATTGGAAGAGGAGATCAAAAAGCAGGGCTTGGAAGAGGAAGCCCTTGTTGTCATGACAGGCTGTAATGGATTTTGTGCCGTGGGGCCGGTCATGGTTGTCATGCCGGATGGAATTTTCTATCACAGCGTGACTGAAGAGATCATCCCTCATCTGGTCGAGGAGCACTTATTAAAGGGCCGGCCGGTAAAAAAACTTATGTTCACTCCCTCGAAGGAGGGACTGGCTATCCCCAAGATGATGGACATCGGCTTTTTCTCTCGCCAGACTTTGATCGCTCTTCGAAACAGAGGTCTGATCGACCCCGAGGTCATCGACGAATATATAGCCAGAGATGGCTACAAGGCCCTGGCCAAGGCTTTGTCCGAGATGACTCCGGATGGGATTATCGAAGAGATAAAAAAATCCGGTCTTCGGGGTCGGGGCGGCGGAGGATTTCCGACCGGTCTCAAGTGGGAATTGTGCCGCAAGTCCAAAGAGGACACCAAATACATCATATGTAATGCCGACGAAGGAGACCCTGGGGCCTATATGGACCGCAGTATTGTCGAAGCCGATCCCCACTCCGTCCTGGAAGGCATGCTGATCGGAGCCAGAGCCATAGGCGCCAAAGAAGGGTATGTCTATATACGAGCTGAATATCCTCTGGCCATGGAACGGCTCAAACTCGCCATAGAGCAGGCCAAGGAATACGG
>CAZXJE010000093.1:0-5576 GCA_964640835.1 uncultured Eubacteriales bacterium | reverse complement strand
AAGCAGCAAGGGAACGAAGGTCTTCTCTCTTGTCGGGAAGATTAACAATACGGGACTGGTGGAAGTCCCGATGGGAATCACTCTCCGAGAGATCATCTATGACATCGGGGGAGGAATTCCGAAGGATAAAAAATTCAAAGCCGTCCAGACAGGCGGGCCCTCAGGAGGATGTATACCGGCCAGTTTGTTGGATCTGCCCGTCGATTATGAAAAGCTAACGGAAGTCGGCTCGATCATGGGATCGGGCGGGATGATCGTTATGGACGAGGAAACCTGTGTAGTGGATGTGGCCAAATATTTTATCGAGTTCACAAACGACGAATCCTGCGGAAAATGTACTTCCTGCCGTGAGGGATCGGGCGCGCTGCTTGATATATTGAAAAAAATATGCAGGGGAGAAGGGGAAGAAAGCGACCTTGTGCTTCTGGAAGACATCAGCAATGCGGTCAAAAATGGCTCCATGTGTGGATTGGGACAAACCTTACCTAATCCGGTATTGAGCACATTGAAATATTTCCGGAATGAATACATCGAACATATCAAATACAAAAGGTGCCCTGCGCTGGTGTGTAAGGGCATCATTTCCTCGGCTTGTCAGCACACCTGTCCCATATCTCAGGATGTCCCCAGCTATATAGGCTATTTAGCTCAAGGGAAATTTGAGGAAGCCGTGAAAATCGTCTTGAAGGAGAATCCCCTTCCCTTGGTCTGCGGACGTGTCTGTGATAGTCCTTGTGAAACGAAATGTGTTGCCGGTGAGTGGGACGATCCGATCGCCATCAAATCTCTCAAACGTTTCCTGGCCGATTATGAAATGAATAATGATTTTGACCTGGGACTCAAGCCCAAACCGCAGAGGGAAGAAAAGATCGCGATTGTCGGCTCGGGACCGGGCGGATTAACCTGCGCCCACTACCTTGCTCTAGAGGGCTATAAAGTCACTATTTTTGAAAGCCAGTCCGAACCGGGAGGGATGCTGTATTGGGGCATTCCGGAATTCAGAATGCCCAGAGATGTTCTGAAATATGAGATAGACAGGATCAAGGGCCTCGGTGTGGAAATAAAATTGAACACGACGATAGGAAAAGATATATCTCTGGACAAACTCAAAGAGGACTACAAAGCGGTGTTCATCGCCACAGGAGCTCATAAGGGCCTCAAAATGAAAATACCCAACGAAGATTCGGAGGGCGTGATCGATGCGGTCCAGTTCCTACGGGACTACAACGGAAGCGGAAAAGCCGATATCGGAGACAAGGTCATCGTTGTCGGCGGCGGCAATTCGGCAATCGATGCGGCCCGAGTCGCCAAACGGTTGGGGAAGGACACGAGCATTTATTACCGGAGGACCAAGGCCGAGATGCCCGCCATCGAGAGCGAAGTCGAGGAAGCCCTGCTCGAGGGAATCGATATCCAATTCCTGGTGACCCCCATTGAAGTCCTGTCCGGCAACGGCAAGATTGAGGGGATAAAGTGCATCCGCATGAAACTCGGAGATATGGATGAAAGCGGAAGAAGAAGACCTGTTCCCATTGAAGGATCTGAATTCAAGATTGAAGTCGATTCCTTAATCTATGCCATAAGCCAGGAACCCGATGTTTCCATGCTGGTCAATAAGAACGGATTGAAAGTTTCCAGATGGAGCACGATCGAAGCCAATCCCGAAACACTCCTGACGGATGTGGAGGGAATATTTGCGGGCGGGGATGTGGTGTCCGGACCGAACACCGTCACCGGGGCCATGGCCCACGGGAAGCTGGCGGCTAAGATGATAGATTGTTATGTGCGCGGAGAAAAATTGGAACCCAAGTATGAGGTAACCCGTGCCGCTGCCCAGGTCGAAACCGTTGAACTTTCCGAAGAGGAGAGCACAAACCTCAAAAGACCCGAAATGCCCGCCATTCCTGTTGAAGAGAGGATGACGAGCTTCAAAGAGGTTGAATTGGGATTTAGTGAAGCAGATGCGATAGCCGAGGCAAAACGCTGTCTTCGGTGTGACTTAGAAAAGAAGGAGTAACCAAAGTGGTAAAGCTGACGATAAACGGTAACGCGGGAGAATTCCCGGAAGGCAAAACACTTTTGGAATGTATCGAGAGCACAGGATTGAAGGTTCCCACTCTCTGCCATAATAAGGCTTTACAGCCATATGGAGCGTGCCGGTTGTGCTTGGTGGAGGTCACTCAAGGAACCCGATCATCCATCCAGGCATCCTGCACGTATCCGGCCATCGATGGTTTATCCGTCCAGACGGATACCGAAGAAGTTGTCAAGACACGGAAGGTGATGGTGGAGCTTCTGATGGCCAGATGCCCGGACTCGGAGGCAATCCAGAAAATAGCGGCCGAGCTGGGCGTGACCGAAACACGGATCGAGAAAAAAAATGACGATTGTTTTCTGTGCGGTCTGTGTGTGAGAGTCTGTCAGGAAAGGATGGGCATCAATGCCATCAGTTTCTCGGGACGTGGATCGAAGAGGATCGTCGGTCCTCCTTTTGATGCTCTTTCCGATATCTGCCAGACCTGCGGAGCCTGTGTCTCTATCTGTCCGACTGGGCGGATCAAGCTCGATAAAGTCTCCAAACACGAGGTTATCCCCATTCTCGATGAATACAATGAAGGCCTCGCCCAGAGATCAGCGGCCTATATCTCTTATCCACAGGCCGTTCCCAACAAAGCGGCCATCGATGACAGATACTGCGCGCACATGCTCAAGGACGAGTGTCAAATCTGCAAGGAATTCTGTGAAGCCGATGCCATCGATTATGAACAGAAAGAGACAACGGTTGACCTGAATGTCGGTGCGGTCGTTTTATCTCCGGGATTTGATTCATTCGATCCAACAGTCAAAGAAGAACTGGGATATGATCGATATCCAAATGTAGTCACTTCCGTAGAATTTGAAAGGATTCTATCGACGACTGGACCGTATCTGGGCCATGTTTTTAGACCCAGCGATCAAACAAAGCCAAAAAGAGTGGGATTTATCCAGTGTGTTGGCTCGCGCGATTGTGAAAGGGATTATTGTTCCTCGGTCTGCTGTATGTACGCCACCAAAGAAGCCATCATTGCTAAGGAACACGCAGGTGCGGATTTGGAATGTGATATCTTTTTTATGGACATGCGTGCATTCTCTAAGGGATTTGAAGAATATTATTTACATGGAAAGGAGCTTGGGATCAATTATATTCGATGTCGTCCTGCTTCAATTAGAGAAATCCCTCAAACAAAAAATCTTTTAGTCGAATATTTTGATGAAGAAAATCAGAAGAGTTCTCGTGAATATGAGCTGGTTGTGCTGTCTGTCGGAATGGTCCCTCCAAAATCCGCAGAAGAAATTGCCGACAAATTCGGCATCGAATTGAATAAATTTAACTTCTGTAAGACATCCATCTTTAATCCTGTTGAATCGACCCGCGAGGGAGTTTATGTTGCCGGGCCGTTCACAGAACCTAAAGATATTCCTGAGACAATCATGCAGGCATCTGGTGCTTCATCTAAAGTCTTGACTCTTTTAAAGGATGAGAAAGGCAGCTTGATCACAAAAAAGGAATTTCCGCCCGAAATAAGCTTTGCAGGGCAGGAAGCAAGAATTGGAGTGTTTGTATGCCACTGCGGAACAAATATTGGCGGAATCGTCAATGTTCCTAGCGTAGCTGAATATGCAAAAACACTCCCTAATGTCGTTTTTTCAGATGATAATTTATATACCTGTTCCAATGATACTCAGGAAATAATAAAAGAAAAAATTAAAGAGCATAATTTAAATCGTGTCGTTGTTGCCTCATGTACACCAAGGACTCACGAACCTCTATTTAGAAACACAATCCGTGAAGCTGGACTAAATCCATATCTTTTTGAAATGGCAAATATTAGGGATCAGTGCTCATGGGTGCATATGAGCGAACCGGGAAAGGCAACTGCTAAATCTAGAGACTTGGTAAGAATGGCTGTGGCGAAAGCACGGTTATTGGAACCTTTACAGAAAAGGTCTGTATCTGTTATTAAATCCGCTTTGGTCATTGGAGGAGGAGCTGCCGGCATGTCTGCCGCTATCGAGATTTCCAATCAAGGGTACGATGTCTACCTCGTCGAAAAAGAAAAAGAGCTGGGTGGAAACCTGAGACACATTCATTACTTATTGGATAAAGACGATCCACAGAAGGAGTTGGAAGCGCTCATCGATAAAGTGAAAAATGCAGAAAAGATCCAATTGTATACCGAAGCCAAAATAGAAGATATTGAAGGTTCAATCGGAAATTTTAAAACGACCATAACCGTCAAAGGAAAAACAATAGATTTTGAACATGGTGTGGTGGTTGTGGCCACAGGCGCAAAGGAATATGAGCCTAAAGAATATTTATACGGTCAGAATGAAAATGTCTTAACTCAAGTTGAACTTGAGGAGCGCCTGACGAAAAACGGAAAGTGGTCAATTCCAGGCAACAATGGTTTTCCAAAGAGTGTTGTCATGATACAGTGTGTCGGTTCTCGGGATGAGGAACGACCCTACTGCTCAAGGGTTTGTTGTTCAGAGGCCGTAAAGAACGCTTTGAAAATAAAGGAACTTTCCCCCGAAACAAATGTTTATGTTCTCTACCGAGATATAAGAACATACGGGTTTAGCGAAAGCTATTATTCTGAAGCGAGACGAAAGAATGTCTTTTTCATAAGATATGACGAAGACCGGAAACCTGAAGTCAGCCAAAATGGCAATGGATTGCAGGTGGAAATCTTTGACAAGACATTACAAAAACCCGTTCAGCTCCCTGCGGGCCTGGTTGTCTTGTCCACTGGGATCGTTGCCGATAAAGGGAACGAAACGATTGCAAAATTATTGAAAGTTCCGTTAAACAAGGATAATTTTTTCCTTGAAGCGCACATGAAGCTTCGTCCGGTTGATTTTGCTTCAGATGGAATCTATTTATGCGGCCTAGCCCATTCGCCAAAAGGAATAGATGAAAGTATAATTCAGGCTCAAGCAACAGCCTCAAGGGCGGCAACAGTTTTGAGCAAAGATGAGTATGAAACCGAGGCCACAATTTCTTCGGTGGATGAAGAAATCTGCAGCGGGTGTGGCGCCTGTGTCGAAGTATGCGAATTTAACGCTCTTGAACTTGCCGAAACGACAGAGGGCGAGATAGTATGCAAAGTGAATCAAGTGATCTGCAAAGGCTGCGGCTGCTGCGCAGCGGCATGTCCGAGCGGAGCGATAGAGCAGAAAGGATTTGAGAGAGACCAGATACTTTCCGCTCTTGATGCGGCATTGGCATGAGGAGAGAATAGTGGATAAGAAATTTGAACCAAAAATAGTAGCATTTCTCTGCAACTGGTGCTCATATGCCGGTGCAGACCTGGCCGGTGTCAGCAGGTTGCAGATGCCTCCTACGTTCAGGACTATCCGTGTGATGTGTTCGAGCCGCATCGACCCAATGTTTGTGGTCAAAGCATTTCTTGGCGGCGCAGATGGAGTAATCATAGCTGGGTGCCACCCGGGGGATTGCCACTACATAAAGGGGAATTACTACGCACGCCGAAGGTTTGCGGTTTGGAACAAGACTTTTGAGAGTCTCGGATTGG
>CAZXJE010000092.1:2760-12165 GCA_964640835.1 uncultured Eubacteriales bacterium | reverse complement strand
ATTTTAGCGAATTCCAAACGCGGACCGATACGGCTGGGGACGGTCCTCTTTTTTGTCCCTATGTGGGGACTGTTCCCCGAACGGTCCGACAAAAAAAGGGTGACTGTCCCCTTTTCTTTCTGATATGATTGATGGAAAATCAGATTAGGAAGAGACGACCTGAGGAATTACATATGAGTTTTCTCAAAACCTCATTCTTCAAGAAATACTTGCTCCCGGGATTCGTTTTTCAATCCGTGCTGATCGGAGGAGGTTATGGAACGGGGAGAGAGCTTGTCGAGTACTTCCTCAGCTATGGCCCCCTTGGAGGGCTTTTGGGAATGCTGCTTGTGTCCACTGTAATGTGGTCGCTCCTTTTAGCCGTGACATTCGAATTTTCCAGGAAATTCCGGGCCTATGATTACAGGACATTCTTCATGAATCTGCTCGGACCATTCTGGTTTGTGTTCGAGATCATCTATTTTCTCTACATGCTCATCGTTCTGGCTGTAGTAGGTTCAGCCTCAGGAATCCTTCTCCGGGACAATTTTGGTATCCCTTACTTGGTTGGAGTTATTTTCATGCTTACAGCAGTGGGATTTCTGACATTCAAGGGCAGCGGCCTGATAGAAAATTTCCTCTCCGTTTGGTCGATGATTCTTTACGCTGTTTATGCCGCTTTTCTTGTCGTCGGACTCATAAAATTCGGACCGGAAATCCAGAAAAATTTTTCAGAAGGCGTGATCCAATCCGGATGGGCTCTGGGAGGATTTAAATATGCACTCTACAACTTGGGCAACATCGCGGCTGTACTTTTTTGTCTGAATCATATCGAAAAACGGAAAGAAGCCATATCGGCTGGCCTGATCGGTGGCTTGATCGGAATCATTCCGGCCGTTCTTTTTTACATCCCTGTTGTCGGTCTCTACCCGGGTGTTCTTTCTGAAGAAATACCTGCGGTCTTTCTTCTGCAGAAGGCCGGGATCGCGGCACTCTTAATCGTATTCCAGGTTATCCTCTTTGGGACTCTAATCGAAACAGGAACCGGCTTTATCCACGCCGTAAACCAACGTATTCAGGTGACCTTAAAGTCTAAAGGAAAAAAATTCGCCCAATGGCACAGGCCGATCGTGGCTGTAGTTCTTCTTCTGATCGCACTAGCGATATCAACGTTTGGCCTCATTAACTTAATCGCCAAGGGCTATGGCGCAGCAAGTTGGGGATTTTTGGTCGTTTTTATCATACCGCTGGTAACGGTAGGTATTTATAAGATTATTAAGAACTGAAAAAAGAACCACCCTCAACTCTTTATGGGGCCGTTTCCGAAACTCAATTCCTCATATAGGGTCCGCTCCCCGAACGGACTGTTTGGGAAACAGGCCCTACAAAAACAAAAAAAGGGACAGGCTACTTTTTTAATTACCCCTATAAAAAGTAGCCTGTCCCCTTTTATTTTCTTTTTATACGTATTCGATGGTGGCGGGAGGTTTAGAAGTTAGCTCGTAAGCGACCCTGCTGACTCCCGGAACCTCACTTGTTATTCGCTTTGCCAATCTTTTTAAAACATTCCATGGGACTTCAGTCGGTTCGGCTGTCATGGCATCCTGGCTTTCCACAGACCGCACGATGATGATGTCTCCAAATCTCCGCTGTCCATCCTCCACGCCGGTTCCCTTATCGCTGAGCAACACAGCAAAAGTCTGGAAGGGTTTGAGCGGTGTGATCTCCTCCTCCACGATCGTTGTCGCTTTTCTCACCTTGGTCACCCTCTCGGGTGTGACTTCACCCACGATCCGGGTTGCTAAACCGGGCCCTGGAAAGGGCATCCGTTGATGGATCGTTTCGGGAAGTCCAAGTTCCCTGGCCAACTCTCTCACTCCTGGCTTAAACAGCTCCTTTACAGGTTCTACGACCTTAAAACCATACCCTTCATCGGGATCGATCCCGATCTGTTCAAGGATGTTATGCTGCGTCTTCACTCCACCCTTCGTTTCAATAATATCCGCTGCAATCGTTCCCTGGATCAAAAATCTGGCGCCGCTATTTCGGACTTCTCTTCCAAAAACTGAGTAAAATGTGTTACGGAAAGCTTTTCGAACCTCCTCAGGGTCGGCCAATCCTTTGAGTGCGCTAAAGAATTCATCCTGGGCATTGAAGATATCGACCTTGATTCCAAGGTCAGCAAAGATCTGAGCGACTTCCTGAGGCTCATTCTCCCTCATCAATCCATCATCGATGAATATCACTTTGAGGTTATCACCGATGGCCCGATGTGCCAATACTGTACATGCCGAACTATCCACTCCACCCGATAAGGCAGAAATGGTCTTCTCTGATCCAACTGTGGATTTGATTTCTTCCGTCTTTTCTTCAATAAACTTTGTTACATCCATCTCTTTCTCCCACTCTGAATTTCCACCATAATACACTATCTCCCCGACAAAATCCAAACACAAAAACTAAAAGAAAAATTTGTCCAAAATTTAGAAGTTGAGGTCGAGTTTTTGTCGGGAATTTGGAATCTCGTTGTAGAATTTTATTTTAAGGGGTAGCCCCTAGAGGTGAAAACGATAAATTGAAAATCATCCCCACAGCCACCCTTAAAGGCTATTGACCCCTAAAAAGTGATATGTCACTATGATTTCGGAAGATTAAACTAGAAATGAAGAGGAGGGCCCATCCAAGGCATAGCTAATCTTGAAAGGGAGCAGGAAGAACGGGGATTCCTCTCTCCGGCCCTCCTCATAAATTCTTAAAATCACAATCCTTTAATACAGAAATTCCCTCGTAAAAACTTCCGGTTTAAAGTCCTGCATCCCTTTGTTTTTTGCACAATATATAGGTGTTTTTTTATTAAAAGTACGATATGTGGTAAAGAATGTCAAGTTTTTTTAATAAAAAATTCAATTTTGTTCCAAGAATATGAGTTTCCGGCAAGTTCGTTAAAAAAGAAAAGATCCAAGCGGACGCGCAGAGTATGAAGAGAAATCCCCGTTTATCGGGAAAAATTCAGAGCAGAGAATATAGATCTAAAGATGAATATGAATTTTTATGATCAAAGTCTAAATTAAGATCAGAGTTCCAGACAATTCTGCCATACGCCATGGATATTGCAATACTCCAGAGCACAGAGAACCTTGAACTCATCAACTTTCACCTTGTACACAACATTAGGATCTGCATAGACAGGCTCAAATGTCGTCTTTCCAAGGTATACAACTTGGTCATTCTCTTTAACACCATAGAGTTCGATCCACCCAATATGGTGCTCAACCGTGTTCGGATGAGGGACCTCTTTCCCTACGATAACTCTTACGCTGCCGGGACCCTCAATTTCGATAACGGGAACATGTTTCTCTTTGCCCTCATTTTCGGGGCTCTTAAGAAAATCTGCAAATTTCATTCTTTTTTCTCCTACATCTTATATTTCCCATCAATTTACTATAATATAAAAATGATGTCAATAATCCTGTTCGTTTTAAACGAATTTATTGCTAATTCAGAACGTCCTTTAACTTTTCAAGCCTCTCGTTGAAATCATCTCCGCTGATCTCACCCCTGATTCGTTTTGCCACAAGGGGTACCAATGCAGCGGTGATTAGTTTCGCATTAGCATCAACACTGTAAACGGAATCCATCGTCAGTATGATAAGCCCAAGCCGTGTCTCACCTGCTTCATATGTTTGTATCCAGCTTTCGATCCGGTTTAGACATTCGGCTGTCGGATCTGCAAGATTTGCATTATTCTTCTCGATGAGAACAGCCGTCCGAGAGATCTTCAATCCCTCTTGGAATCCCATCAGATATCCTAGTTTCGCCTCCATCGACATGGTTTTCCATTTAGTGCCATCAATGAATACATCCAGTTGTTCTTGGATACCGTAACCATAAGGGAAAACGCATATTAAAAGTCCAAGACACAAAATTGTTTTTTTCATGGTTTTCCTTTTAAAAGAATATTCATCTGAGAGATTATTGCCCTGATGGATTTTTGACAATTTTACATACAATATATCAAGCAAAACATTCTCTTTCAAGAGTATAAAGCGTATGATGTGAATTCCAATGGAAAAAAATTTCAAATTCGGATAGAATCTTATGTCACATTCATGATGTGATTGTGTGTTCATTAGAAATCGACATGGAGGAATAAACGTGAGCGAAAACATCCCTATTGAAAAACCAGCGGGCAAGTTAGGAGTTATGATGCCCGGACTCGGAGCAGTGGCCACAACGTTTATTGCAGGCATATCGGCCATCAAACGTGGTCTATCCCAACCGTTCGGATCTCTGACACAGATGGGAACGATCAGACTTGGTAAACGGACGGAAAAAAGAACCCCTAAAATCAAAGATTTTATTCAGTTGGCAGAGCTTGATGATCTGGTGTTCGGCGGGTGGGACATCTTTACAGATAACGTTTACAAAGCAGCACTCAATGCGGGTGTTCTTCGCAAAGAATTATTGGACCAAGTCCGAGACGATATCGAAGGTATTATGCCCTGGAAGGCGGTCTTCGACCAGAATTATGTCAAAAAGTTAACAGGTGAACACGTTAAAAAAGCCTCCACTAAATATGATTTGGCACTGATGCTCATGGAAGATATTCAAGCCTTCAAAGAAAAACACGGTCTCAACCGAATGGTAATGGTCTGGTGTGCCAGCACAGAAGTCTTTATGAAGCCAGCACCCGTTCATGAGACGCTCGAGTCCTTTGAAAAGGCCATGAAGGAGAACGATCCGGCTATTGCACCAAGCATGGTCTATGCATACGCCTCTATCGCATCCGGTGTTCCCTTTGCCAATGGAGCGCCCAATCTAACTGTAGACATTCCTGCGATGTTCGAGCTGGCCAGCGAGAAGAATGTGCCCATTGCCGGTAAGGACTTCAAGACCGGACAGACTTTGATGAAAACCATTCTCGCTCCGGGATTTAAGGCGCGGCTCATCGGCCTGAACGGGTGGTTTTCGACGAATATCCTGGGTAACCGGGATGGTGAAGTCCTCGACGACCCCGAATCTTTTAAAACAAAAGAAGAAAGTAAGTTGGGAGTTCTCGATTACATCCTCCAGCCTGATGTCTACCCGGAACTATACAAAGACCTCTACCACAAGGTGCGAATCAATTACTATCCCCCACGGGGTGATAATAAAGAGGGCTGGGATAATATCGATATTTTCGGCTGGTTAGGCTATCCCATGCAGATCAAGATCGATTTTCTCTGCAGAGATAGTATACTGGCAGCTCCCATAGTTCTAGACTTAGCGCTGTTCATGGACTTGGCCCACCGCAGCGGGATGAAAGGGATCCAGGAATGGCTGTCCTTCTACTTCAAGAGTCCGATGTGTGCTCCGGAACTCTATCCTGAACACGACCTGTTTATCCAGCTTATGAAGCTGAAAAACACTCTGCGACATCTCAAGGGAGAAGAACTCATCACACATCTGGGATTGGAGTACTACGACTGAGCCAATATTAAACTTTGTTTTGGCTGATCGTCTCGATGATCAAATCTGGATATTTGAAGGGGAGACACATGGAAAAAAAATGGCTGTGTCTATGGGTTTGTATCTTATTCACTGGATTGGTCCCAAATCTTTCCTATGCCCAGCGGCCCTTGACAGTGGATGATGTTCTCAACACAGTAAAATTGACAAATGTTCTGCTTTCGCCTGATGGGACAAAGGTCTTTTATGCCACCGAAAAATTGGATTGGTCAAAAAATAAAGATGTCCGTTCCTACTACATGTGTGATGCAGATGGAACAAAAACAAATGTTTTTCTCAGGGAGGGTTTAGAAGGCAGCCGGTTCAAATTTTCGCCCGATAATCAATTTTTAAGTTTTTTGAGTAAACAAGACAAAAAGGATCAGATTTTTCTCATCCCCTTAGATGGAGGGGAAGCACACAGCTTGACCAGCCACAATGTGAGTGTGACGGATTATCAGTGGCTCCAGGATGGCAGCGGCATTGTTTTCTTGGCAGATGAGGCCAGAACTCAAGAGGAGCAGGAGGAGTACGAGCTTGGCGCGGATGCAGTCTATGTGGACGAGGCCCCTAACGGAAAGGAGAATGCCCGGTTCAGTCGCCTGTGGTTTTTTGATTTAAAAGCAAAATCAAAATCGATAATCTTTAAAGAAAATCTCGTGATTGAAGATTTTGATGTTTCCAGGGATGGACAACGGATCATTTTTGTAGGGAATCCGGACACGCGGACCAACTTTCCGTTTCTAGCTGAACTATACATGATAAACAGGGATGGGACAGATCTTCGCCAGCTTACTCACAATGAGGGTCCCGAAGAAGGCCCCCGTTGGTCGCCGGATGGGAAGACCATCATTTTCCATGCGCCCTATCATTCTGTGGTGGACGGCAAGTATGATCTTAGGTGTGGTTATTTCTGGCTTTTCGACACAGGAACAAGAGAATTTCGCCGTTTGGAGAGTCAGAACCAGGGAGAAATGTACCGGGGAACAAAAGCATGGTCTCCTTATGGAAAATACTTCTATTTCAACGAACTGCGTGGGACCGACACCAACCTCTACAGACTTAATGTTGCCACAGATACGATCGAAGCTATGACAGATGTCGAAGGGACCTTACAGCCTAAATCTTTCGCCTCGGACATGGATAAAATGGTCTATACCTTCCAAGATTACAGAACACCTCCCGATGTTTACGTGGCGGACCTCCGGTTGGGTAATCCTGTCCGGATCACAGAAGTCAATCCCTGGATCCGAGAAGAGATATTGTTGTCCACCGCCGAACCAATCCAATGGAAAAGTAAGAAAGACGGGATGGAAATTGAAGGCCTGTTTTTTCTCCCGCCGGACTTTAAAAAAGGGGGAAAAGTCCCCCTGATCGTCCATATACATGGCGGTCCCGCTGGAGTTATCGAAAATTCTTTTCGGCCTGAGTTTCATGTTTTTGGAGGACTGGGATATGCCGTGCTTGGGCCAAATTATCGTGGGAGTACCGGATATGGCGATAAGATCCTGCGGGGGCTTATGGGTGAGGTCGGCGACGGCGAACATGTGGACATCATGAGCGGCGTAGACTTTGTTATTAACACGTATGACATCGATTCGGATCGGATGGCCGTGCGCGGCTGGAGCTGGGGAGGAGTGAGTACGGGCTATTTGATCACCCAAGTGCACAGGTTCAAATCGGCCTCCGTAGGTGCTGGTGTATTCAACTGGGCAGCAGAGACCGGCCCGGGCTTTAATTTCGATGTGAGTCTTTGGTACATCGGCAGCACTCCATGGGAAAACCCGGCGGAATGGGCGAAACGATCAGCCATCACGCACGTAAAAAATGTGCGGACGCCTACCATTTTGTTCCATGGGGGCAAAGACACGACCTCCAGTGTGAATCAGAGTCTGATGTACTTCACGGCTCTGCGGGATATAGGCAAGATTCCCGTGCGCTACATCAAATTCCCGCGTCAAGGCCATGGGATCGAGGAACCTCGCCTGAAGCGAATTCGCTTGATCGAAGAAATACGCTGGTTTAAGAAGTATGTGGAGGGCGAAGATTGGGAGCCACGGGAAAGAAAAGAATAATGTTGTATCGTGGCTTCGTTATGCTTGCAGAATTTATCGGAGAAGAGATAGCTAGGATCGCTTATTTCTTTCAATAATCATTTCTTTAAGGGGCATTCGCTGGCTTTTTATGGTGTGAATGGCCGGCCAGCCCACTGCTATATGAAGAGCCGGTTCCATGTAATCGGGCAGTCCGAATTTCTCCTTGAAAGCCTGAGCAGTTTTGTCAGTGCGGGTGAGCCAGACGGCCCCAAGACCCAAGGCATGTGCCACGAGACACATGTGATCAGCGGCAGCTGCGCAATCGTAAAGTTGGTTATGGGGGATGAGACGGTCGTGTCCCAAGGTCTCATAAATCCGCTTGTCGTAGCAGACTACGATCAGAACACTGCTATCCATGGGTGTGGGGATGTCGCTCCACACCATTTTTGCATCTTTTGAATCCCTGATGACGACGAACCGGACAATCTCCAGATTACATCCCGTAGGGGCTGCTCTTCCTGCCTCGAGGATCTGCGCGATCGTTTCATCCGGGATTTCCTTTCCAGGAATCCAGTCGCGGATAGATCTCCTCTCCCGGATTAGCTTATTAACGGTCTCCATTTCTTTTTCAGAAAATACTGGGAGATCTGGTTCAGAAACTGTAACGTTTTGGCCTCCGCGGAGTTTTTTTGCCATCTCAATGTATGTCTTCCCCCATTCCAAATCAGGCTCGTTTTCCGGGAAGCCTCTTTTTCTCCACACATCAAGAATCAATTCGGGCTCTCGGCCCAAATTAGGTCTCATTCCTTTTTTTCCCAGGATGATGGGATAGAGATCGACCTCGATGGTGTGATGGATGCGCTCCCGGAAAAGAGCGCGCAGGCACACCGGATCCATAGTCATGAGGTCGTCTCGAGTGTATCGGCCATATAACCAACGGACTGTATCATCAGTTTCTGAATCCGGAACATCTAAATTAGTTTCGTCGGGAATGGCATCGGGGACGGTTCTATTTTCCGCTATTTCCTTCTCACCTGTCTTTCTTATTGCAAGTTCACAATAGGGATCCCCATCGAGAATATTTTTGATGTGCACGTATTCGTAATCCGGATTATATGCCCTCATTTTGGCTTGATCGACATAACAGTAAAGCCGGGCCATTTTAGGATCACTCCAGTCGTGCCATTCTGCTGCTAAAGGACAATGATGGACTCTGACTCTCTCCTCTCCATCTATAACAACGCTCTCCACCTCCCAGGCGATGTCGGGCAGATCACTTGCAAAATTCTCAGGTGTCAGAGAGAGGCCTTTCTTTTGAGCTTTTTTCCTCGCTTCTCCTCCTATAGAAGCTCCATATTCATCTATGGCGTTCCGGATGAGCTTTTCTCCCCTCTCTTTGCCATATTCTTCGACAAGTGTTTTGGAAAAACAGTGATAGAGCAACGCAGCTCTTCGCAAAGCTGCCTGGATTTGAAACAAGGCTTCCTGTTTCGACATTTTTTCTTCTGTGCTATTCATCCTTTTGGCTCCTTTCTATGAATATAATCTCAATCATGAAATTTATGGAATTGGCGGTATTAAATATCCGGATTTCTTTATTGTATACAAAACAAAAGAATTTTCTAGCAACACACTATGATTACGTCACCATTTTTAAGTTTTTAGTATATTGTTGAGTATCATCACTAATAATGATGGAAGCTCTCTTAGATAGCCATTTTTGACCCAAAAAATGGCGATTTAAGACTGTTTTCGACCTAATATATGGAGTTAATCTGATTAAAATGTTAAACTTAGTGTGGCCCGTCCCCAATAATCTTTTTTTTAAAATCGCCCCCTATATCCCCCCAAAAGGCGATTGACCAAATCCGGGCATACGTTAAGATGGTATTGCCAAATTTTG
>CAZXJE010000092.1:0-2660 GCA_964640835.1 uncultured Eubacteriales bacterium | reverse complement strand
CAAAAGGCGATTGACCAAATCCGGGCATACGTTAAGATGGTATTGCCAAATTTTGGAAAAACTCCAAATGCTGGGATTGTTCGATGGCAGAAAAAAGAAAAGACCAACGTTTAAGAGAAGAAAAAAAGGTCGTTATCGAATTTTATCCTGGAGGCAAGGATCCCCGCCCGAAAAACGTGACATACGCACTAACAAGAGATGTCTCTGAGGGGGGAGTGAGACTTTTAACAGACAGATACTTCCCGGTCGGTACTTTGCTGAAAATCACAATGTCTTTATCGCGCACAAGGCAGATCGTAAATATTGTTGCGACAGTAAGGTGGGTGACAAATTTTCAAACATCGGATCTTTTTGAAATGGGCATCGAGTATATGCACGAGATTCCCGAATCTGTTTTGAGCATGATGAAAAATCATCAGAAAAAAGAGGCTAAGGCCCCCTCCTCTGCTTGGAAATAGACAAAAAGCTATTTTTCAAATCAAAGACTCTATATGGCCTTTTTCATTTTAACTCATCCTAAATGTTGCAGGCAGGTTGATAGTACTTGATCAAAAAAGCCTCTATGCCTTGTCTTAGTTCTGGAGTTGAATCAGGCATTGGGAATACTGAGATATAAAGTTCAGCTTCTGCTTCAGCTTCACGAATCCAGCGATCATACTTATAGTGAGATCTAAAGAAGCCACGCTCGGACATATCATCTGACTCGCCAAAGTAAATTGCCTTATACGGTTTTGATCTTGATGTAGGATCTTGCACCAAAATTGCATAGATCCCAGATTTCTCAGAAGTTGTCCAATTAAGTAGACATTCTGGATCACTGAATTGATAATTGGCAAAATAAATCACTGCTAGAAACCTTCTTTTGAAATCGATTCCGACAATTTATGTTTCCTTCTTTATTTTAATTGAGATAATAGGCAGACATCAATCCATAACAAAATAAATGATTGACAGAAATGTGATATTCTATTC
Source organism: uncultured Eubacteriales bacterium (assembly GCA_964640835.1). Lineage (GTDB taxonomy): Bacteria > Acidobacteriota > Aminicenantia > Aminicenantales > Aminicenantaceae > WTAW01. The sequence continues at coordinate 1,688 of CAZXJE010000092.1, read as the reverse complement.
CAATTGCTGGGAGAGAAGACATTGGAAGATAAAGCCTGCATAACCAAAGAACCCAAAGGCCTTAGTCTATTTGAACGCTATTTGAGTGTCTGGGTCATTTTATGCATTGTAGCTGGGATACTTCTGGGAAAACTGGCCCCAAAGGTGGCTACATATCTAGATCGCCTAGCCATCTATGTTAATGAAGCGCCTGTTGTTTCCATACCCATTGCGATCTGTCTCTTCTTCATGATGTATCCCATCATGGTCAAGATCGATTTTACCGAAGTGCTTAAGGCAGGCAAGAATTTTAAACCGGTCAGCCTGACTTTGTTCGTCAATTGGGCTGTCAAACCTTTTACAATGTACGCCATTGCCATACTGTTTCTAGGTGTCCTGTTCAAAAGTTTTATCGGCCCTGAAGCCCTTGATCTTATCAAAATGCCCTTGGGTCTCGACCTTCCGGTGGGAGCCAAACATGGGGCCGGAACAGTGGTTCTTATCGAAGGCGTCAAAATGTTGGCAGTCCCACTATGGCGAAGCTATCTCGCGGGCTGTATCCTGCTCGGGATCGCCCCTTGTACAGCCATGGTCCTGGTCTGGGGCTACTTGGCAAAAGGAAACGATGGACACACTCTGGTCATGGTCGCCATCAATTCCTTGACGATGCTTGTTTTGTATGGGCCTCTCGGAGGATTTCTGTTGGGCATAGGCCGTCTTCCAGTGCCCTGGAAGGCTCTTTTGCTATCTATCGGTATCTATGTGGCCTTACCGCTTGTAGCGGGTTATATCTCACGGAAATTGATTGTAGCTAAAAAAGGCATCGAGTGGTTTAACAAAAAATTCCTACATATCCTCACACCTGTTACTATTACGGCCTTGTTGGTGACCTTAGTTCTGCTATTCTCTTTCAAGGGAGAAGTTATTCTCTCGAATCCTCTGACCATACTCTGGATCGCCATTCCTCTTTTCCTCCAGACGAACCTGATATTCTGGCTTGCCTATGGGCTAGCGAGGATATTGAAACTCTCTTACGAGGATGCGGCCCCATCAGCCCTGATCGGTGCTTCCAATCACTTTGAGGTGGCCATCGCAACATCCGTCATGCTTTTTGGGCTCTCATCCGGAGCGGCCTTAGCAACTGTAGTCGGAGTCCTTATTGAAGTCCCAGTGATGTTGATGCTTGTGCGGATCTGTTTGCGAACCCAGGGCTGGTTCAAAACATAATCTCAAAAAAATTTTGATAGTCAAGTATGTTTCGTTTCAACTCAATTCGGACCATTCATGATATTTCTTACTCCTCACTTGTCCTCTGCTTTTAGCACAGCGGCGAATGCGCTCTGGGGGATCATAACCGAACCCACCATCTTCATCCTCTTTTTCCCTTTTTTTTGCTTTTTGAGAAGCTTTTGTTTGCGTGTGACATCTCCCCCGTAGAGTTTGGCAGTCACATCTTTTCTGTAGGGAGAGATGGTGGATCTGGAGATTATGTTGCCTCCAATGGCACCCTGGATGGCGATTTTAAATTGGTGTCTGGGGATTTCATCTTTGAGTCGACTGCATATTTTCACCCCCCACTCTCTGGCTTTGTCACGATGCACGATAAGGGATAAAGCATCCACCTTTTCCCCATTAATCAGAATATCCAGCCTCACAAGGTCACTTTCTCTGTATTCGATCAATTCATAATCAAAGGAACCATAACCCTG
>CAZXJE010000091.1:0-12169 GCA_964640835.1 uncultured Eubacteriales bacterium | reverse complement strand
TCTCGACAAAGCCCGTACTGAGGGCAAAGTCCTTATAAAGAGGAAAGATGGCTCTTTTTTTGTGATACAACCCTTCAATCAAAAGGGTTCACCTTTGGATGTCAAAGGTGTTGATCTGGGTTTATCCGCAGATGCTATTGTCGAACTAATCCGAGAGAGCCGGGAGAAATAATTTCCGGCAGTTGGAGGTCCCTTAATTTTTAATTGAGCATGACGTTCTCCGAACAAGTAGACGAGTATCTTTTAGCTCTGAATAGTTGACACGTCCTCTCTTTCCTTGATATCCTTTCCCCAGTCAAACCAAGGGGAAGACTATGACTATAAAGTGTTCCAAATGCCAGACCGACAACCCTGATGCTCTAAAGTTCTGCGGTGAGTGTGGAACACAACTCCCCTCCTCCGAGGATATTGCTGTCACTGAAACGATTGAAGCTCCAAAGGAAGAACTAACCACGGGCTCCACCTTCGCCGGTAGATACCAGATCATCGAGGAACTTGGAAAAGGAGGCATGGGCAAAGTTTACAAGGCTCAGGATACGGAAATAAAGGAGAAAGTGGCCCTAAAGCTCATAAAACCCGAGATCTCTGTGGATAAGAAGACGATCGAGCGCTTCCAGAATGAGCTAAAATACGCCCGAAAAATCAGTCACAGAAATGTCTGCCGCATGTATGATCTGAACAAAGATGCAGGTTCTTATTTCATCACCATGGAATTTGTGTCCGGAGAGGATCTAAAGAGGTTCATCCGAAGGTCGGGGCGTTTGACTATCAGCAAAGGAATCGACATAACCAAACAGATCTGCGAGGGACTGGACGAGGCGCATCGGCTCGGTGTCGTCCATCGCGACCTAAAGCCAAGCAATATCATGATAGACAATGACGGCAATGCCAGGATTATGGACTTTGGTATTGCCAGGTCTGCAGAGGGGAAAGGGATCACAGGAGCGGGAGTCATGATAGGCACTCCCGAATACATGTCGCCGGAACAAGTGGAGGGAAAAGATATCGATCAGCGTTCAGATATCTATTCACTTGGTGTTATTCTCTACGAAATGCTAACAGGAAGAGTCCCATTTGAGGGAGAGACGGCACTAAACATAGCTGTGAAACAAAAAACCGAAAATCCAAAGAATCCCAGAGAATATAATGAACAGATCTCTGAGGATCTAAGCAGTGTGATCCTCAAGTGCCTGGAGAAGGAAAAGGAGAAAAGATATCAAAGCGCGGGTGAACTTCGTTCTGAGCTTTTAAAAATTGAAGGAGGCCTTCCAACGACTGAAAGAACTCTTCCTCAGAGAAAACCCTTAACCTCGAGAGAGATAACGGTAACGTTTGGATTAAAAAAACTGTTTGTCCCTGCCTTGATTATTATGGGTGTGGTCGTCATCGCACTTATTATGTGGAAAATTCTCCCAAAAAATAGAACCGTCCCCTTCCCAACAGATAAACCTTCGCTGGCTATCATGTATTTTGAGAACAATACAGGTGATGAAAACCTGAATCATTACAGGAAAGCCATATCCGATCTGTTGATCACCGATCTTTCGCAATCACAGCATCTCAAAGTTTTGAGCGGATCAAAACTTTTCAATATTCTGAGAGAGCTCGATCTCCTCGAGGAAAAAAGCTACTCCTCGAACGATCTGGAAAGAGTCGCCGCTCGAGGAGGGGTCAAGCATATTCTATTGGGAAGCTACACCAAAGCAGGCGATACGTTCAGGATAAACCTCAATCTCCAAGACGCAAGCACAGCAGAGCTTGTGGCGTCGGAAAGAGTCGAGGGGACAGGAGAGGAGAGTATCTTCTCCATGGTTGATGACCTGACGTATAAGATCAAAACGAACTTCAAGCTGAGTCAAGAACAGATCAGTACAGATATCGATAAAGATGTGAGGCAGATCACAACAAGCTCTCCTGAAGCCTATAAATATTACATCGAAGCTTCGGGACATTTCGACAATGATGATTTTATGCAAGCCATCGAGTCATACAAAAAGGCTATCGGTATCGACCCTGAATTTGCTACGGCCTACCGTTCCATGGCAATGGCTTACAACAATATGGCTCTCTTCTCTGAAGGGCGCAAATACGTCCAGAAGGCTTTTGAATACAGCAACCGCATATCAGACCGGGAGCGATACCGAAATGAAGCAGAATACTATCGCCTATCCGAACGAACAAGTGATAAAGCTATCGAAGCCTTCCTCAAACTGCTGGAGCTTTACCCGGATGACAGTGGCGGCAGAAACAATCTGGGCATGTTTTACAATCAGCTGGAGCAATGGGATAATGCCATAGAACAACTTGAAATGGCCATCCACAAATATAAAGATGATGGTCCAATGCCATACATGAATCTTGCAGATGCATACATGGCAAAAGGATTGTATGAGAAAGCGAAAGACACGCTCGAGCATTACATCGACGAATTTGCCGACGGCCCATTCATTCGTTTTTATTTGTCTCGAGTTTACTCACTGCAGGGAGATTATGAAAATGCCAAAACTGAAATAAACAGAGCTATAGATCTGAATCCAAATTTTCCGTTTAGCTATTTTAGAAGAGGGGTGATCTTTCAATGTGAAAATGATTGGGCAAACGCTGAGAAAGATTACAATTATCTCATAAAATCAAAGCTGCCCTCTGGAAAACTTGCTGGATATTCAGGATTAGTGAATTTAAACATAAACCAGGGGAATTATGAAAAGGCCAAGAGTCAGGTAAAACAGGGAATAGAACTGGCAAGGGAGTTTAAACAGGCGGATTGGGAGACATGGCTTAGATTCTCATTATCATATGTCCATTACAGAACTATGGATCTGGAAATGGCACTGAACGAGATTGAAAAAGTTTGGGATCTTGCTGTGGAAACAGAAAGTTTTCCTAGTCAACGGTTGGCATTAGCGTTAAAGGGGATTTTTTATGTGCACAATGATTTAACTGATGAGGCCAAAAAAACTGTGGGTCAACTCGATACTCTTATCCAGGAAGGATCGAATAAAAAAGCGATCCGATTATCCTACCTTGTAAAAGGTGAGATAGAGAAAGAAAAGGGGAATTTTTCTTCGGCCATCGAGCTGTTGAGCAAGGCCACTACATTGTTGCCCTTTGAAAACGATCTTTCAACAAATGATCATCCAGTATTTTATGAGAGTTTGGCCGAAACGTACTACAGATCGGGAGATCTAGCCAAAGCCTTAGAAATGTTTGAAAAAATAACTCTCTTAACAGTAAGCAGGGCCGAATATGGCGACATTTATGTTAAGAGTTTTTATATGCTCGGCAAGATCTATGAGGAGCTGGGAAACACAGCTAAAGCCATAGAACATTACGAAAAATTCTTCGACCTCTGGAAGGATGCGGATCCGGGGATAGCGGAGGTCGAGGATGCGAAGAAGCGGCTTGCAGGTCTGAAGAATTGATTTGGATAAACTGAACCGGGAATTTCTAACGCTGAGATTATGATACGCTCTGTTTCTAATCCCTCACACATACTTTCCTCAACTGTTCAGCCGCTTCTGGCGTCAGATGCATAAACTCCAGTCCAGCGGTATAGACAGCATCGGATCCTTTCGGTAGTTTGGATGCCCAGCGTACTTTAGCGATAGCCACAATGACATTTCCATCGGGCAAATAGAACTCCATCTCCAATTCTCTTCCTACTGCCAATTTCTCATCGCAGTTAATGCGCACGCCTCCCAAACTGATATCATGAATGGCGTGTTTTCTTGGGGCGACTCGCGGAGCTCGATAATAGACGTCCGCTTTTACTCTCGGGAAAAGCCTTCGCTCGATTCCGTTTCTACGCTTTTCAGTCATGGCATCACCTTCTCAAATCTTACTCTGAAGCCAACTCCAGGCTACCCATTGAGTCGGTAGACATAACAGGAAAGTTGAATCTCCTTTATTCATACCTCAGGCTATCGACAGGATTGGCATAGGCGGCTCTCACGATCTTTATCCCTACGGTTAACAGCGCTACCAATATTGCTGTCAGGCCCGAAGCAATAAAAATCCACGCGGCAATACTCGTCCTATAGGCATAATTGTTGAGCAAACTCTTCATCAGAAAATAAGCAATCGGCCACGCAATGATATTGGATACGACTAGCAACAACAGAAAATCCTTGGAGATCATCATCATAATATTTGCGATCGATGCGCCAAGCACTTTTCTAATCCCTATTTCTTTTGTGCGCTGTTCTGCTGTGAACGAAGCCATGCCGAAAAGTCCAAGACAGGAGATGAAAATGGCTAAAAATGTGAAGTACTTATAGATCTCGCCCCTCCGCTGGTCGCCTCTATACTGACTATCAAACACATCGTCTAAAAATCTATACTCAAAGAGATTATTAGGGGCAAACTCAGCCGCCTTCTGCTCCAAAAAAGCGAGGGTTCCAGAGACATCATTTGGCCTGATCTTGACAAAAATATATCTGTGAGAACCATGGCGCTGAGACAGAGTAAAAATAACAGGTCCGATCGCACTGTGAAGTGAATTTGCATGAAAATTCTTGACAATGCCAATGATTTTCCCCTCATCCTCCCAACAGGAAAACATCTTTCCGATCGGCGATTCCAATTCCGTAATCCTTAAGGCTTCTTCGTTAAGAATGTAATTCTCCCTATCGGTTGCATACTCTTCCGAAAAACTTCTGCCTTGGATGATTTTCATGCCGAGAGTTTCAAAGTAGTCATAATCTATGGAAGCATCTGTCATCGTTACATAATCCTCCGGGCCTTTTCCTTCCCAATAAACGGGATTAATATGTCCAATGCCAGTGGGATATCTCCGTGCCGCCGAGACGTTTAAAATATTCGAATTTCGTTTGATCTCGTTTTTGAGTGACCTATAGTTTTGTCTCAACTCTCTGCTCATAGATATTGCGACTATATGATCTCGATCTAGTCCGATATCTTTATTTCTTATGTAATTGAGCTGCTTGTACATGATAATAGTCCCGATGATCAATACAATAGTGGCGGTAAATTGGCTCACAACCAGGATCCGTCTCAAAACAAAGCCACCCGAGCCCGCCTGTAGCTTCCCCCTCCTTAGAATATTGGCCGGTTTAAAAGAAGAGAGCATAAACGCCGGATAACTTCCGGACACCAAACCCGTAAAGAGAATAATCCCTATTAATAAGAACAACATCGATATATTGCCTGCTATATCCAATGTCAATTGTTTATCTGAAAGGTTATTAAATGCCGGCAACAGCAGGTAAACCAATCCTGTCGCCACAATAAGCGCTACTGCCGATAAAATCATCGATTCTCCGATAAATTGCCTGATGAGATCGGCTCTTTCTGCGCCCACAACTTTCCTCATCCCGATCTCTTTGGCCCGGGTGTTGGACCTGGCTGTAGAGAGGTTTATGAAATTAATGCATGCAATGATCAGGATAGCTATGGCGATCGTCAAGAAAATATAGATATAAACAATCGGGTCCGTACCATTTAACGAATAGAGGTGAACTCTGGAAAGAGGTTGGATATGAAGAATAACTTTCTGATTTGTTCTTTTGTCATGTTCCATTACAAATCCAGAGATTTTATCTGCAAAATCACGAATGGAGACGTTTTTTTGTAAAAGTGTGTATGTCCTAGCTTCATAGGACCAACTGATATCTCCCCTCTCGCCCATGAGTCTCATCGGAGCAAGAAAATCAAACTGTAAATGCGAGTTCGAAGGGACATCTTTAAGGATGCCTGTAACGATCAGATCGGTGTTGTTATTGATCAATAAAGATTTGCCGATCGGATCTTGGGTCCCAAAATATTTGGCTGCGGCACGCTCTGTTAAAACGATAGACTCCCGGCTTGCAAACACTGTCTCCGGACTGCCCTTGATGAGCGGAAATGTGAATATCTTTAAAAAGTCATCATCCACCAGGGCACCATTCTCGTTATAGATTTTATCTCCATATTTTGTGAGCCAATTCCTTTGGCAAAATCTTGTGATTTCTCGGACTTCCGAATATTGTTCTTTAAAAACCGCAGCGAGTGCCAAAGGATTGGCGGTATATTTGGTGTTTTGGAGTTCCGGAATAGTCATGTAGATGTCGCTGTAATTTTCGTGGAACTTGTCATAACTGAGTTCATCCTGGACCCACAGGAGGATCAGAATGCAGCAGGCCATTCCGATGGCCAAACCCATGATATTGATTAAAGAATAGATCTTGTTATTTCTGATATTTCTCCATGTGATTTTAAAATAGTTTTTAAGCATGGCAGCTCCTATGATAGTGGATAATTTGGAATACGAAGCAAAGGCACACAACACCTGCCCCCAGTACCAAATAAGCGTTCTGGGCCTCCCCTTCTCCAGTGCACGTTCTTTAAACTCCTCTCCGCAATCTCCGGAGGCTGAGTGTTCCTCCTCATAGCGCGTTAAAAAGGAGAGCAGTTTCTGGCCCGGTTTAGGCGGCTGCGTCTTACTTTTTCTCATAATTCTCAATCCCCGAGGAATTCAGGGATACTTTCCCAGATGGATTGTTGCAGATTGTAGGAGGCTCTGACCGCTTTTTCCCCATAGGGAGTCAGGGAATAATAGATGCGCGGCCGCCCTCCTCTAACGGTCGATGTTCTTCCTTTTGTCTTTTTCACATAATCCTTACGTAAAAGCTGGTCGAGGGCATTGTATAGAGTCCCATACATCAACCGCTTTCCAGTCAGTTTTTCGACTCTTTTCCGAATGGAAACGCCATAGGCGCCTTCTTTGAGGGCGATGACTGCAGCCAATATCATCTGCTCTAATAACGTGAGCTCTTTCATGGGTTTTTATCCTGCGAAAAATTTTTAATCCTTATTTCCATTTTCTGAATCAGGTTTTACGTAACTTACACATAAGGTAATACGTACAACACGTATAAAGGTTGCCAAGGTTCAAAAAAATCTTGTGAACCTTTTGGATGAGAGGAGCGTATTAATTATATATACTTACATTAAACAGATGTAAGAGGAAAGAAAACTGGCTGTGGCAATAGACCCTGTTTGCCCTCGGCTTCAATGCAAGATATCTTTTCAGCTGGAAAAATCTTATGGTGAAAAACTATTTGAAAATCACCATTCGCAACATTAGAAAGCACAAGGGCTATTCTTTTATCAACATCTTTGGCTTGGCTGTCGGAATGGCCTGTTGTATTCTCATTCTTTTGTGGGTCAAGGATGAATTAAGTTTTGATCGGTTTCACGAGAACGCCGATGTTATTTACCGAGTCACCGAGCACCAGTATAACTCGAGCGGGGACTATTTCCCTGTTGCTGTTACACCTTGGCCTCTGGCTGAGGCACTGAAGAATGATTTTCCCGAGGTCGTCGAATCATCCCGATTGCGAATATTATCAGGTGGACTGATCAGCTACAAAGAAAAAAAGATCTATGAACGAGATTTTGTTGCCGCAGATCCGAGTTTTTTAAACATGTTTTCTTTTCCGCTGAAAAAAGGCGATCTCTCAACCGCCCTTACCGAACCGAATACTATTCTGATCACCCAAGAAGCAGCAGCACGATATTTCGGAAAGGAAGATCCAATAGGGAAAATTTTGACCTATCATAATAGATACGATTTTAAGGTCGTCGGTGTCCTTGAAAACACACCCCATAACTCTCATATCCAATTCGATTTTTTAGTCCCGTTCGAATCGACACTCCGGGAATTCGGCTGGACAGATTCCTGGTGGACGAACAATTACACGACATACATTCAGCTTGTTGATAACGCATCCATCCAGCACATTTCAGATAAAGTATCTGATTACCTTAAAAAGATGAATGAGCGGACCAGAACAAAACTGATCCTTCAACCACTTATAGATATCCATATGCGCTCCGATTATGCCATCGACTTATACGGACACACAGAGAATACAGCGATATACGTCTACGCATTTTCGGTGATTGCACTCTTTGTACTCCTTATCGCCTGTATCAACTTTATGAATCTGAGCACGGCACGGTCTGAAAAACGGTCGAAAGAGGTCGGTTTAAGAAAAGTGGTCGGGGCAAACAGGCTGAATATTATTTCACAATTCTATGGGGAATCCCTGTTTATGACTCTGATTTCATTTTTTGCCGCCATATTGTTGGTCTATATTCTGCTTCCAGCCTTCAACAGTGTCTCCGGAAAGCTTCTTACACTTGATTCAATGAAGGAACCAATTTTCCTGTTAGGTCTTTTTGGCATCATGTTAGTAACCGGGCTGATATCCGGCAGCTATCCTGCTTTGGTTCAGTCATCTTTTAGACCGGTGGATTCAATAAAGGGCATAGGTCTAAAACATTCATCCAAATCCGGAAAATCTCTTTTTAGGCGTACGCTAGTTGTGACTCAATTTACACTGTCTATCATGCTTATCGTCGGAACCCTGATCGTGTATAAACAGATCAATTATATGCTGAACAAGGAATTGGGATACGAAAAGGAATCGATGATCTATTTCATCAAGAGGGCTAACGTGAGGACACAGTATGATGTGTTCAAATCAGAACTTCTCCGGGATCCAAATATTACACGGATCACCACATCGTCAGATGTACCGACCTATACTGTACACTCGACTGGTGCATTTTCCTGGGAGGGAAAAGATCCGGAAACCAGTTTCCTGATCCATCAGTTTTCGGTCGATTTCGACTATATCAAGACATTCAATATGAATATTATTGCAGGCAGGGACTTTTCGAAGGAATTCCCTGTGGATGCTTCCACAAAATCTTTTATCGTCAATGAAACAGCAGTCAAAGCGATGGGGCTGAAAGATCCTGTCGGATCTAAGTTTACGCTGTACAGTAATAGCGGACAAATCGTCGGAGTTGTCGAGGATTTTCATTACAAATCTCTGCAGAAAGAGATCGAGCCGCTAGTTTTGCGGATCGATCCACAGAGGGACAGCTATATATTCGTTAAATTTAGGTCGGAACAGACAAAGGAAGCCATCGCTTCGGTTCGTAGAGTCTATAACTCATTTAATCCGGACTTTCCGCTGGAGTATACTTTTCTTGACGAGGCAGTGGAACGGCTCTATAACTCCGAACAGAAAACGAAGACCATATTCAACTATTTCACCCTTATTGCCATATTTATCTCCTGTCTCGGCCTCTATGGACTGGCCGCATACATGGCCCAGCAGAAAACAAAAGAGATAGGAATCCGGAAAGTGCTCGGTGCTTCGATTTTGAATATTGTGACCAATTTATCGAAGGAATTCATTCTCTTAGTTTGTATGGCCAATGCGATAGCTTGGCCGCTCGCCTATCTCGCCATGAACAAATGGCTCCATAACTTTGCATATCGAATAAATATTGATCTCTTTATTTTTATCTATGCAGGGCTTGTTTCGACTCTTCTTGGCCTGATAACCGTCAGCTACCACACAGTAAAATCTGCCCTAGCAAATCCGGTCAATTCCTTGAGGTATGAATGAAAGATTTGAAAAAAATGGGGACGGTTCTATTTTTGTAGCGAAAAAAACATCTCTCCCTAAAAGTGCTATCTTCTTGATGAAATTCGTGAGACAATAATTCGATCAAAAAGAAACCATACAAACTCAACTTACGTCTGTATTATTGAACTGAAAAATCTACAATCAGGATGGATTTACAATCATGGTCAAAAACTACATTAAAATCGCGATAAGAAACATCATCAAACACAAAGGTTTTTCTGCAATAAATATCATCGGGCTGGCTATAGGGATCGCATGCAGCATCCTTATTTTGGTTTTTGTCTCCCATGAATTGAGTTACGACAATTATCACGAAAAAGCCGAGAGAACTTACAGAATAGCTGTCAGAGCTAAAATCGGAGACACAAAAATCAACCAGACTTATTCCTCTTCTGAAACATTCCGGAGACTTCTTGAAGATTTTCCTGAAATTGAAGTGGGTGTCAAGTTTTTAAACGTAGGGAGGACTCCCATCGTACTGGGCGAAGAAATTTATTATGAAGAAAGATTTTTTGCCGTTGATTCCACATTTTTCGATGTTTTTTCGATCCCCCTTATACAGGGTGATCCCAAAAAAGTTCTCGCCGATCCAAATTCTATGGTCATCTCTAAGGATACATCTCTCAAATATTTTGGGACCACAGACGCAGTTGGTAAAATCCTGAGAGCTGATTTTTCATACGGTCCGAGCAGTGTCGACTTCGAGATCACCGGAGTCTCCGAAAACATGCCGGGCAACTCTCATTTCCATTATGACCTTCTTGCGTCTTCAGCAACATTCCCCACTTTTATCAACAACACCGGTTGGTCATCCAATAACTTCATCACCTATGTTGTCCTGAAAGAGGGCACCACACAACTATGGTTCGATGAAAAATTGAAGGAATTCACCAGAAAACACATGGGAGCTGAAAGATTTGATGCCTGGGTCGCCAAGGGAAATTTCTGGGAATATTTTCTGCAGCCTATCACCAGAATACATTTAACATCTGATCTAAATGGGGAATTTGAAGCCAATGGCAACGAAACATACGTCTATATATTTTCGGCAATTAGCATCATCATTTTACTTATTGCCTGTATCAATTTTATGAACCTTTCGACCGCCAAATCATCTTTGCGCGCCAAGGAAGTCGGGATGAGAAAAGTCGTGGGTTCGGGCAGAAGCAGGCTTGTACTCCAATTTCTGAGCGAATCCGTGTTATTGAGTTACATCGCACTGGCACTGGGAATCGGGATATTCATCATCCTTTTTCCTCTTTATGAAAATCTGATCGGCAAACAGCTCAATATTCAGTATTTGGATAGCTTTGTCGTGATCCCTTTAGTGTTAGCCCTCGGACTCATTGTGGGGGTGATCTCGGGTTCATACCCGGCTTTTTTTCTATCGTCATTCAAACCTATTGCAGCACTCAAAGGAAACAAAAGTAGCGGCAGAGGGGGATCCTGGTTGAGGAATGTCCTCGTCATATTTCAGTTTACGATCTCCATATTTCTCATCATCGGGACATTGGCGGTCAATCAGCAACTCAAATTTTTCCAGAACAAAAAATTAGGGTTCGACAAAGAACAGGTTCTTGTCGTCAACAATCCCGGATCATTAAGGGACAACGTTGATCCCTTCAAAGAAGAGCTTCGCAAATACAGCAGTATCATCGATGTATCGGGTTCTAACACATTGCCAGGCAAAAGCTTCAGTAATATCGGATTCGGTGCAGAAGGAGTAGAAAACTTTACTTTGAACCTCTGCATTTGTGATTATGACTTTCTTAGCACTTTAAAGCTGGAGATGGCGGATGGAAGATTCTTTTCGAAGGAATTCAGTACTGATTCTCATGCGGCGGTGCTCAACGAAAAAGCAGTGGAATTACTGGGTTGGGAAAATCCAATCGGTAAAAAGATAAATAACTGGTCTCAGAATGGGAATAGGGGAGATTTTGTAGTGATTGGTGTGATCAAAGACTATCACTACGAATCGCTCCATCAGGAAATCAGACCTCAGGCTTTATTCTTGATTAGCGGTTATTACAACAGAAATGAAAGTTACATATCCGCACGTCTCAACACGGAGAACATTTCTGAAACAATAGGTTATATCGAGGACAAGTGGAAAACATTCGCCCCTCAAATGCCCTTTGAATATTCCTTTCTCGATCAAGATTATGACAACTTATACATGAATGAGAGACAGACCAGAAAGCTGTTCTCGGTATTTTCCTTCCTCGCGATATTCATTGCCTGTCTGGGTTTATTCGGGTTGGCATCGTTCATTGCCGATCAAAAGACCAAAGAGATTGGCATCAGAAAGGTGTTGGGGGCATCGGTCGCTAAAATAGTCAAAAACCTGAACAAAAGTTTTTTGAAATGGGTTCTGATCGCAAACCTTATCGCTTGGCCCGTTGCATGGTTTGCCATGAACAGATGGCTGGAAAATTTCGCCTACAGGATTGTATTATCCTGGTGGATATTTGTTTTGGCTGCGGTATTAGCTGTGTTTATTGCATTGCTCACAGTAAGCTTACAAACAGTAAAGGCCGCCCTCAAAAACCCAATCGATTCCTTGCGGTATGAATAAATTGGGGACGGGCCTCAGGAAACATTTGATAATAAATAAGTTAGCTCATATATTTTGCTGAAAAACATGTTTAAACGTACTATTTTGGGGGTAGGCTCTTCATACTAATGAGTACTTGGTAGTGTGGATATTGTAGATCTTGAGCATG
>CAZXJE010000090.1:0-12243 GCA_964640835.1 uncultured Eubacteriales bacterium | reverse complement strand
GGGTAAAAGATTCCGACAATATAATAGTGAGTATTTTTTGGATGAAGTTGTCGGAAGCTTTTATGAATAATTCAGGTTAAGAGGAAGGTGTGATAATTTTAGATTGTTGGGAAAGCTCGTTAAGTTTGGCTAGACGTTCGATGAGCTGCATAAGGTATCTCTGCCCCTGGATGTGGTCGCCCGCAATTTGTTTTGCGGCAAAGATAACCCTGTCCAAACATCGGATTTTCTCCTCTTTTTTGTATGTCTGGATGGTCCCAGGCAAAATGATCTTTTTCTCATATCGGCATTGTTGCAGGCTTTGAAAAATAGCCTCCCCGAGATCATTTTTTGGCTGTAATCGCGAATCAGGGACGATAATAAGCCCTTTTTCCATTTCCACTTTTTCTCGCACATACTCGAGGGCCAAAAGGGCATCTCTATCTACTAAAGCGGTCTCTTTTCCGGCGAATTGCGCAATCGGTACTTCGATGTTGAAAACCAGCCATGCAAGCCTTTCATCGCTCAGAATATCTGTCTCACGGGAGAATGCTTTTGGGCGTTCTGCGTGTCTCTTTTCGAGGACACGCTGATCCTGGTAGGGTTTGTGTTGGGCCAGGAATGAGCAGGAGGGCGGACAGTGGATCTCCTTTTCTCTCAGTTGGCCGCAGCACAGGCTGCATATGGATTTACCCAGCGCGGGGCAGTGCCTCTTTCCCTTTCTTTTGCCGCATTTCACGCACTTCGCCATTTCTGGCGTATCATAATACAGGTATTCTTCGAATGCAAAAGCAAAAGAATTGCTCAGAGTCAGTTATGCTTTCTCTTCAGGAGAAACGTATCAGTTGTCAAAGTTTTTATTTTTCGACCGAGCAGACTTTTGAGTGCTTTCTGCGCAGCCTTTTTCTCTGCTTCTTTTTTGGAATTTCCTTTAGCCTTCGCCAAAAGTTTGTCTTCTGCGAAGACTTCCACAAAAAAACTTCTTTTATGGTCTGGCCCTTTTGTGGTGACAGTTTTGTAGATGGGCGATGTCGCATTCTCCCTCTGGAGATATTCTTGAAGAGCTGATTTGTAGTTATTCACAAAAAATTTCTTGATATTGATCCGTTTGAACAGTGTCCTCAGGAACTTGAGAACAAAATCTCTGGCAGGCTCAATTCCTCCATCGAGATAGATGGCTGCGATGACAGCTTCGTAAGTACCCGCAAGAATCGTTTTTTTCTTTCTCCCTCCACTCCTGTCTTCACCTTTACCCAATCGGATACATCTGTCGAGTCTGATTTTCCTGGCGAAATAATCTAAAGCAGACGTGCTTGCTGCTGCAGATTTGAGTTTTGATAGCTCCCCCTCTGAAAGTTCGGGATAAGCGCCACAGAGAAAGTCTGCGATGATTAGACCCAGGACAGAATCCCCCAAGAATTCAAGCACTTCGTTATCCGAGATGTCCTCTTGTTGGTTTTCATAGGCATAGGAGCTATGTGTGAGTGCTTGGAGTAGAAGATCTTGGTTTTTAAACTGGTATCCTATTTTCTTTTCACATTGGTCGATGTAAATCATCATGTGTTTTCCTTCACAATTTTACTCGCCAAATGGATAGACGATGTTTCCGCTGACGATCGTTTTTACAGAGCATCCCCTCAGTTTCCATCCGTCGAAGGGACAGTTCCGGCTTTTTGATTCGAATGTGTTGACATCCACGACAGTATCTTTGTTCAGGTCAAGAAGGGTGAGATCGCCATCCATACCGGGGGCGATCCTTCCTTTGCTATCGAGACCTAGAATCCGTGCTGGATTGAGCGAGATCATCTCGATGAATCTTGAAAGCGTGATTTTCTGTGTGCGGATGAACCGGTCGAGAATCAGAGACACAGCTGTTTCCATACCGATAACACCAAAGGGCGCTCGGTCGAATTCCACGCTCTTTTCTTCCGGCGTGTGCGGGGCATGGTCTGTGGCGATAACATCAATTGTGCCATCTCTCATAGCTCTGACCATGGCCCTGACGTCTGATCGATTTCTCAGGGGAGGATTCATTTTAAGATTTGTGTCGTAATTTTTAAGAGATGCATCCTCCAAAAGGAGGTGATGAGGGGTCACTTCGGCTGAGACTTTGACCTTTTTTTTCTTGGCATTCCTGATTAGCGCTGCGGCTCCCTTGACACTAAGATGCGCGATGTGAATAGGCACATCGGTCTGTTCGCAAAGGAGGATGTTTCGAGAAACCATGATCTCTTCCGAGGAGGAGGGGATTCCTTTTAAGCCAAGGAGATCAGAATAGCGTCCCTCTTGCATGACGCCATCGCGGCTCAACTCTTTATCTTCACAATGGTCAATAATAAGTGCATCCACAAGCTTAGAATATTCGAGGGCTCGCCGCATGACTTCACTGTTGAACACAGGCTGACCATCGTCTGAAAATGCTATGGCGCCGGCCTTTTTTAGAGCTGCCATATCTGTAAGTTCTTCACCCTTGAGCCCTTTGGTAACTGCAGCGATGGGGAAGACGTTCACCACAGCACTCCTTTGCGCCTCGGAGACGATATAATCAGTCACGCTCAGATTGTCGTTAATGGGTGCTGTGTTCGGCATGCAGGCGATGGACGTAAAACCTCCCTTTGCCGCTGCCCTGGCTCCTGTGTGGATGGTCTCCTTGTTTTCCTGTCCCGGCTCTCGGAGGTGGACGTGCATGTCGATGAATCCAGGGGCCACGACAAGGCCTGTTGCATCAATTGATCTTTGAACTTTTATTTTTATGTATTTATTTATGTCTGCAATTCTTCCATTATCAATGAGGACATCCAGCTTGTCATCTGTCTGGCTTTCGGGGTCGACTACGCGGCCGTTCTTAATCAATAGCTTCACGTTCTATACCTCCTGCCTATTTGATCCCTCCTGGTTCTGTAATGAGGACCTCGTCTGCATCATCAATCTCTTTTAGGCGAACTTGTACAATTTCTCTCTTGGATGTAGGGAGGATCTTCCCCACATAATCCGCATGTATAGGAAGCTCTCTGTGTCCTCGGTCGATGAGGACAAGGAGCTGGATCGTTTTGGGCCTTCCCATATCGATAAGGCTGTCCATCGCTGCCCGAATCGTCCTTCCCGTGAAAAGCACATCATCTACAAGTAGAACATCTTTTTTTGCAATAGAGAAGCCTATCTCTGTCTTTTTGATCATATTTTGGGATTCTAGCTCTGAGAAATCATCTCGATAGAGAGTGATGTCCAGAACTCCGAAAGGAACATCTATTCCTTCTAGGGTTTTGATAAGTCGGTTCACTCTTTTTGCGATATGGACGCCTCTGGTTTTGATTCCAACGATCACCAAATTTTTTAAATTCCGGTTCCTTTCAGTGATCTCTGTTGTCATGCGTTGCATGGATCTTTTGATCTTTCGGGCATCCATGACCCTGGCTTTTATCTTTTCTTCCATGAAGCAACTCCCGGTTTGGTGATACCCTGCAACTTAGCGACTCTTTGATCTTAGCGCATCATATGAGGGGTGTTATCTTAAAAAAAATGCATTATTTCCAGCAAAATGTCAATAACCGTCATTCCCCTGAACTTTTTTATCTTGAGACCATTTCCCAAACGGTCTGTAAAAATACACGGTCAGTTCGGGGAACTGACCCTACATCGGAAATCATAGATCCTTCTGGGAAGAAAAGAAAGCCTCAGCAGCTTGGATGTCTTTTTGAATCTGATGAGAAAGCGCTTCGGGTGAATCAAAACTAATCTCATCGCGGATCTTTTTTAGGAAGCGAATGCGGATTGTTTTCCCGTAGATGTCTGCGTCGAAATGCAAGATATAAGTTTCGATATCAATGTCTTTTTGGTGGAATGTCGGACATGTGCCGATATTGGTGAGGGATGGATAATTCTTCCCTTCAAGGCAGACTTCAGAAAGAAATACTCCCCCCGGTATGATCTCGTTTGAGGTCTGGATATTGGCGGTGGGAAATCCGAGCGTTTGACCCCTCGATTTTCCTTTGATGACCTCGCCCTCGATCTCATAAAATCTGCCAAGGAAGGTTGCCGCCTTTTCAATCTCTCCTTCCCCAAGGAGCTCACGAATATTACTGCTGCTCACAACGGTTCCGCCCACGCTAACAGGCGGAATGGAACGCACATAAAAACTGAGCTTTTGGGCGAGCTTTTTGAGCGTATCGGTGCATCCTTCCCGGTTCCTTCCAAAACAGAAGTTCTCTCCTACGATGATCTCTTGGGCTCTGAGGAGTTTGAGTACAATATTCTCTAAAAAATCTTGGGCGGTTCGGTTGGCGAGTTCTCTGTCGAAGTTTAATATGAGAACCGTATGGATGGGGAAATGGCCTATTTCTCTTAACCGCTGATCCAGGGATTGCAGCATGTGTATCTGCCCTTTGCCCACGACTTTTATGGGATGCGGCGAAAAGGTCAAAACTACAGGGAGAAGGCCCTTCTTTTTCGCTTCGTCGGTCAGGAGCCTCAGAATCTTCTGGTGCCCCAAGTGGACACCATCAAAATTCCCGATGGCGACAGACGTATTCTTGGGAAAAGAAGGAAAATTTGTGAAGTTTTGTATGATCTGCATATATCTATAATGTTATGATCTTTGCCCTTTCCATGTAGGCAATTCTGAGTTGGTGAAGACACTGATCCAAGAAGATTTCTTCTTCGGGTTTTAAATTGCCGGTTGTTTTTTCTTTGAGCATGCTGAGCAGATCGATCAGCCTTTGTGTGAGCTTGAGATTTTCCTCTGTGTTCTTAGCTTCAGGGTTCTCAGTTTCTCCGAGTTCGATCAAGGCCTGTGTGAAAAAAGGGAGGACCAAGGAGCTGAAATCGAGTGGCGGGAGGATTTTTTTTGGCTCTGTTTTTTCTCTTTTTTCTTCTGTTTTTTCTTTCTGTTTTACTTCTTGTTTCTTTTCCTTTTCATCTTTTACTTTTTTCCCTTTTGCTTTGGGAGTTTCTTTTTTCTTATTTTTTTCGGTCATTTTCTCCTCTCACTCATAATATTATGAAAACGAAGAGTTGGGATTGAATTTTATTACAGTTTCAGATAATTTGGATGCGTTGGAGAAAAATTCTACAACAAATACGAATTAAATTCAAGGAAACCCCAAATGGAAGATGCAAAGCTTGCAGGTCAAAAATTCGAACAACTGGTAAAAATCCTGGATACCCTTCGAGGAAAGAACGGATGCCCCTGGGATAAAGAGCAAGACGAGCAGTCCATATCTAATTATTTCCTGGAAGAGGTTTATGAAGCCCTTGAAGCCATTCTTTCGGGAGATGTGCCCTCTGTCGCTGAAGAATTGGGAGATGTCTTGATGGAGGTTGTCTTTTTAGCGAGGATTTACAAAGAAAAAAAAGCATTTACGATGTCTGATGTCGTAGAGAACATCAATCAGAAGATGGTCCGTCGGCATCCTCATGTTTTTGGAGGCAAGACGATCACCTCTTCTTCAGAGGTCTTGGATGTTTGGAATCAAGGAAAACGGCAGGAGAAGAAACGGCAGTCTCTGTTTGATGGGATCGTCAAGCTGGCTCCTGCTCTCCATTCGGCTTATCAGATCGGACTGCGTGTCTCTTCCTATGGTTTTGATTGGGAAAATCCCACAGGTGCTCTGGAAAAGGTCAAAGAGGAGGTCTCTGAATTGGAGAGCGTTATGAAAATAGAGGCAAAGGAGCACATATTCCAAGAGATCGGGGATGCTTTTTTTGCTCTGACGAATGTCTCACGCAAGTTGGGTGTCAATCCAGAGATCGCGTTAAAAAAGGCCAATGAAAAATTCATGCTGAGGTTCGAGACTCTTGAAAAAGAATTGGCTGAGAAAGGAAAAAGCCTGGGTGAGACCAGCCTTGAAGAGATGGACGAGATTTGGGAACAGATCAAAGATCGTGAGTCGTGAAACGGACCTCTCCATTTTAGGTATCAGCTCAATCCCGATTGAGAAGGCTGGCTTTGATAAATTCATCTAGATCCCCGTCCAGGACTTTGTCCACATTTCCTGTTTCTACGTTTGTTCTGAGGTCTTTGATCATGCGGTAGGGATGGAGCACATAAGACCGGATCTGATTTCCCCAGGCGATCTCACCTTTTGTGTCTTCAAGTTTTTCGCGTTTTTCGCGTTTTCGTTTCTTTTCCAGTTCATAAAGACGGGATTTGAGCACCTTCATAGCACTGGCCTTATTTTTGTGCTGAGATCTTTCATTCTGGCACTGAACCACGATTCTAGTGGGCAGATGAGTGATCCTCACGGCCGAATCTGTGACATTTACGTGTTGACCGCCCCGCCCGGATGCTCTGTAGGTGTCGATGCGCAGGTCTTCAGGATTTATCTCGATCGCGATATCATCTTCTATCTCCGGATATGTAAAAACAGCTGCGAAAGACGTGTGGCGTCTTTTATTGGCATCAAAGGGAGAGATTCTGACCAACCGATGAACACCTGATTCCTGGCTAAGGTTACCGTAGACATAATCGCCCTCGATGCGGAGTGTCGCACTTTTCAGCCCCGCCTCTTCTCCAGGTTGACTATCCAATACTTCGGTTTTGTATCCTTTCCTTTCCGCGTACCTGATATACATCCGCAGGAGCATCTGGGCCCAATCCTGAGATTCGGTCCCTCCTGCACCCGGATGGATGGTGAGAATTGCGTTTCGAGAATCATCAGAGTCCGTGAAGAGGGCTTGAAGCTCTGTCTGCTCCAACTTATCTTCGAACAAAGAGATGGCTTGCTTGAGGTCCTCCTGGACGTTTTCCCCCTCTTCGACCAGTTCGAGCAGGACCTCGAGTTCTTCCTTCATTTCGATCACTAAAGAACGCGCCTGGATATCTCGTTCCAATCGCTTCTTTTTTTGCTGGAGGGATAGAGATTTCTGTTGGTCGTTCCAGATATCGGGTTCCGAGAGTTCTTTTTCTAAGACTTCTAGCTCTTTTGATTTTTGACCGAGGTCAAAGAAAACCTCGCAATTCCTCGAATTTGGCAAGCATTGTTCTGCTTCTTTCCTGGAGTTCGGAAAGATTCTTTTCAGGGGAGGGATCACTGTCTTTCATTTCGCCTCTTTATGACGGCAAGAATAAGGAAAATGATCGTCAAAGTCAAGCTGATATAGGGTAAAACATCCCCGTGTTTGGTGTACAATGTTTTTTTGTGCAGTGGAGTGATGGTGTCGTACAAGAACGTCTGGGTCATCAATTCAGAACGAGAAAGGATCCGCCCATAGGGATCGACGATACCGCTGATGCCAGTAGTGGCCGCTCTGAGCAGATAACGCCGGTTCTCCACTGCTCTTAGAACAGCCATGGCAAAATGTTGATAGGGGGCTGAACTCCGTCCATACCAGCCATCATTGGTGATTGTGACCAGGAAGCTAGCTCCGTTTTTAGTAAATTTGCGCACAAGGTCTGGAAATATGATCTCGTAACAGATCGGAGAGCCGAACCTGTTGCCTTCATAATCGTGCAGTACGAACTGGTCTCCAGGAGTTATATCGCCGATGGCATGGGTCACGCGCGATATGAACGCAAATACTTTCTTGTAGGGAGTGTATTCGCCGAAAGGAACGAGATGAATTTTATGGTACTGGTTTTGGGAGAGATCTGGTTTCAGGCAGAGCGCTGTGTTGTAGTATTCCGTCTCTCCCCCCGTCTCGGTTTTTTCGTTTGTTCCGAGAAGGAGAGTGCATCCTGTTTCCTGCACAAACCGGTAAAGACTGTTTTTGAATTCCTGATAGATCCCGTATGAGCATCCGAAACACAGGGGCACAGAAAACTCTGGCCAAATGACCAGATCATTGTTTTTGAGTGTGGCGTCGCGGCTCAACTGCAAGTGCTGGTTGAAGAGGGATTCGATCTCCTCGAAGGATAAATTTCCCCATTGTATATCTGAAGAGACATTCCCTTGGATGACGGCTGCGGAAAAGGAATTTTCCTGAACCAGAATATCTTTAATGCTTACAAATCCGCTCATATGGATGAGGATGACCAGTGCAAGGGCTGCAAAAAAAGGAGTCTTTTTTCCCAGTTTTATGGAGAGCACAAAAAGACTCTGGAAGAGCACAAGTATGAAGGAAAGACCGGTGATGCCGGTTATCGAGGCCATTTGGATGAAATAGAGGTTTTTGTACTGGCCATATCCGAGAAGGCCCCACGGGAATCCCGTTAATATGTGTGTGATGATGAGTTCGAATGAGACCCATATGAAGGGAGCGAGGAAGAAACTTAGAATAGGGAAGGGCTTATGAATCTTTGTAAAGCATAGAGAAAATGCAGCCCAAGTCAGTCCGAGAACACACATGAATCCCAGGTAGATGAGGATGCTGACAAGGATTGAGAGGCCGCCATAATGGGAGGGAACAGCCGGAATCCAGTTCAGGAGTACGGCATAATAGGAAAATCCGGCCATCCAACCGAGCAGGAATCCCTGGCCCGGATTTTTTTTTGTCAGTATAAAAAAAAGGGGGATAAGGGAGATCCAGGAGAAAAAAGCCAGGTTAAATTTGGGAAAGGCAAGGGCCGTGACCGCTCCGCTTAAAACGATCCAGAGAACGTCTCTGATTTTAATCTTCACGAATCCATTCCTGTAGCTAAGACACCCACCTTTTCTTCGGATCACCCGGTAGAAAAAGATAGATGGTGTGGATCATACAGGTTGGTGAAACAAGCAACTCAGCGTCGCCAAATAAAATAGTCAGATTTTTGCTTCCCCTGAGCTTGTGCAACCTTTCCCAATTCTTCTTCAGCCTGGGCTCTTGTCTCATAGCCACCCACTCGAACCTTGTAGAGGGGATTTGTATCCGTTGGAGCAGGGTCGAAGACCTGGGCAGGAAAGCCCCGATCCTTCAATTCTTCTGCCATCGCATAGGCGGAATCCCTGTTCTTAAATGCTCCGATCTGGATGTAATAACCACTGCTTCTTGGGACAGGAGCGGGTTTCACTTTTGTTTCTGCTTTTACTTTCTGATGGGATGCCAATTCTTCATGGATGGTGTCTTTGGGTTGGTCTGCGGGTTTCTCTGTTTCTGTAGGTTGTTCCTCTGGCTTCTCAACCGGCTTCGGCTCTTCTTCGACGACCTGTTCTGTTAAAGGCTCGGAAGTGAATTGGGTGGCATCTGCGATTTGAGCCTGCTTTTTACCGACGGATACACCCAGTAAAAAGATCACAACACCCAGAACAAGAATTGCGATAAAGATCAAAACAAGTTGAGAGCTGGATAGCTGAAGTTCTCTGTAATCTTTGTTAGTCATTTTCCTGTCTTCTTAAATTTTACTTCTTTTCTTTCATAAAAGCCGAGATCAAGTCAATAGGCAAGGGGAAAATAATCGTTGAATTTTTTTCGGTGGCCACCTCTGCAAGGGTTCCCAAAAATCTAAGTTGAAGAGCTTGAGGGTTTCCTGAGATGACATCCGCAGCCTGTTTGAGCTTGCCTGAAGCTTGAAATTCTCCCTCAGCATGGATAATCTTGGCTCTTCTTTCTCTTTCTGCCTCTGCTTGTTTGGCGATGGCCCTGACCATATTTTCTGGGAGGTCGACGTGCTTCATCTCGACGAGCTGGACTTTAATCCCCCAAGGGTCGGTGTGTTTATCGATGATCTCTTGGAGCTGGAGGTTTAGTTTTTCTCTTTCTGAAAGAAGCTCATCGAGGCTCACCTCACCTAAAACACTCCTGAGGGTTGTCTGGGCCAGCTGAGATGTGGCGAAAACAAAGTCTTGAACTTCCAGGATTGCCTTTTGGGGCTCCATGACCCTGAAATAGACCACGGCATTGACCTTGACCGATACGTTGTCCTTGGTGATGACATCCTGAGGCGGGATGTCCATGACCACAATACGCAGACTGACTCTGACCATCCGATCGATCGGGGGAAACACAAAGATCAAACCTGGCCCTTTGGGTTTGACCAGCACACGTCCAAGCCGGAAGATCACGCCTCTTTCATATTCTCTCAAGATTTTTATCGCATTCAGGAGATAGAGTACGACGAGGGCAACGACGACGATTGGAAAGGTTATCATTTTTGCCTCCTCATTGAGGAGCTTAAGATCTTTTAAACTCCTAAACTCCTGTCTTTATTTCAAAAATATTTCCTCTTGTTTGCTTTTATACCATAAGACTGTGCAAAGAGCTATCAGAAATGTCTACACCTTAGTGACTTTGATCTTTAAATTCTCGAGGACCTCAATGACCATCACTTTTGTTCCCTCCGGGATGTCTTGCTGTGCCTCTGCATCCCAGATCTCCCCATGGACAAAGACTTTGCCCTCCGGATTGAGTTCGGTCCGCGCCACTCCGATTTTACCGACGAGACCTTCTTTACCCGTGACGGCTTTCCTCATATGGACGCGTACGGCCAATATGATCAAAAAGAGAAAGATCAGAGAAAGACCGATGGCAACAGGGATGATAAACTTAAGACTCGGACGCAATTCAGGGATTGGAGCATCGATGAGCATGATAGATCCTATGACCATTGCCAATATCCCTCCTACAGATAAGATACCATAACTTTGAACTTTAATTTCTAGAATAAACAGGCCTATGGAAAGCAGGATTAAGATCAAACCCACATAATTTATGGGCAGAATCTGGAATGAAAAGATGGCAACAAGAAGGCATAATCCCCCCAACACACCGGGAAGGATCGCTCCAGGGTTTGAGAACTCAAAATACAGTCCTAATAATCCAAGCATGAGAAGGATGTACGCCAGGTTCGGGTTTGAAATGGTCAAGAGGAACTTTTGTCTGGCTGTCATTGGCAGGTCGACGACCTCTTCGTCTTGGAGGTCTAATACCCTCTCCTCCCCATCGAATTTCTGAATGGTTTTGTTGTGAAAAAAATCGATGATCTCTTGTTCGTCCTTTGCGATCAAGTCAATGAGGCCTCCCTCGTATGCCTCCTTTTCTGTGTAGGACAGACTTTCCCGGACAGCGTCTTCGGCCATTTTTGTATTCCGGCCTCTTTTTTCAGCTATTGACTTGATATAAGAGGCCGCGTCATGAGTGACCTTATCGGCCATAGTCTCGTCCATCTGCTGTCCTGTGATCGAAACTCCTACAGGATGGGCTGCTCCTGTGTTGGTTCCAGGGGCCATAACGAAGAGATCACAGGCAACACCTATAAAAAATCCTGCAGATGCAGCGCGTGCACCGCTTGGACTCACAAAAGCCACAACTGGAGTTTCGGTGCTGAGGATCTTTTCGATAATCTCTCTCATCGATGTATCCAGACCACCCGGAGTGTTGAGAGAGATAATGATGAGGCTGGCGTTCTCTCTATCCGCTTTTTCGAGGGATTTCTGGATGTATTCTGAAGTGATGGGATGAATGGGAGCATCAACCGTGATTTTGATGATAGAACCGTAGCCCAGAGTCGTTAGACACAGAATTAAAAGGACGGGGAAGAAGTATCTTTTCACTTTGATTTCATTATAGATAGGCGTTCTGACCAAGTCAATGCTTTATATTGGACACATCTACAAAACCGAGATGAATGATTAAACAAATGATCAGATTGATGATTTAGAAAATGAACAACGAGTCATCAGTAGGGCTCTCTCCATGTTAGATGTAGGGACCGTTTCCCAAACGGTCCGTTCGGGCACGGACCCTTCATAGAAAGATACCATGCCCGATTGTCAAGGATCTACGCTTTTTTTCGTTTATTTAGATGCCATTCCAATATGATATCTGATGATGGAAGATGGTGGATAGTAGAAGTAGTTATTAATACCTGACTCTCCTTTTACATCTTTTTTGAAGCCATTCATTTCCAGCGCCTTAACTTCTAGTTCTGCATCTTCTAAAGAATCATATTCACCTATTCTTTTACTGGTTTTACCTTCTATAGTATGATAGTGAATAATCAGAACATATTTCATTCTACCCCCTTCTGTATCTCATTATATCAATTCTATCACCATTTCGCTTTGTAAGCCAACTAATTGCTGCTGTTGTCAGCAAAAGAGGGATTGATGATGGGATACCAATGATGGGATTTTAAGTATCTGTTCTATATCCCTACACATGTCACTGGATTGAAATAATTCTAGGGCTTTTTTAGCTCAATATCCTGATATGTTTTTTCATATGGTTTGCATTTTAATTAAGGCGATTTATACTATTAATGGGAGTAAAAAATGCGCGCTTTGGGGGGATAGATGAAAAGACACATTCTTCTTATTGTATCATTCCTCCTTTTAGGTCTAAAAATGGGGGGAAAATGAAAACCAAAACTTATGTTATTTCAATCCTTTTATTTTTTTTAGTCTTTTTCATGTT
>CAZXJE010000089.1:8594-12307 GCA_964640835.1 uncultured Eubacteriales bacterium | reverse complement strand
TTTTACCCTTCGGGCGAACCGATCTCACAGCATCGGCTTCGTTGTAGCTCATTCGCGGTAGTTCACTACAGCTTCATGAGCCACTGCCTTGCCGCTACTGTAACCTAGGTCCGTGAATAATCCATCTTTGACCTGAATTATTCATAAAAAATGTCGATACATGTTATAACTAACACAAATTATGATAAAATTCTGCAAACAAAGCCAATGTCGATTTGGATCATCTTATCCGGAATCATCGCTCCAGCGATCTTCTGGTTTGGTTATCTGTATTTCAAAGATCGCGTCCAGCCAGAGCCATTCCGAACGACCGGGATCACTTACATCCTGGGAATTTTCTCTGCGATTCTTGCAATCCAAATCTATAAAGTGCTCCCTCTATTGGGTATCCCAGAAGACCCAAGCGCCTTCATGGATACGAACAGGCTGAAGTTTTTGTTATATTCTGTCGGAATTACAGGATTCATCGAGGAATTTTGTAAATTCATCCCATTTTTCTTTATTGTCTTGAGATTTAAATTCTTTGATGAAGAGATCGATGGGATCATCTATGCATCGATCATTGCGCTCGGCTTCGCCTCCTATGAGAACTCCCATTATCTCGTCTATATGGATGGTTTCGAGCTATTCGGCAGAGCATTTGCATCCCCTCTGACGCATGCGATCTTTGCGTCGATATGGGGCTACGCTGTTGGCATGGCACAGCTGGAATCCAGGTCGGTCCTCAAAGCATCCATCCTGGGGATCGGGCTCGCGGCTATATGCCACGGACTTTTCAATTTCTTAACGACCTCGCCAGCTCTCCGTATCGGTGCCTCCATCCTCATTCTGATCATCTGGATCTGGCAGATACGCCTTATTGAGAGACTCAGACATAAATCCAAAGATGTGTGAAGCTCAATCTCTCCAATCCAAACGAAAAGAGGACTCAGATCTGGACTTCATAAACATCCGGAATATTGTTAAGCGATAATTCAGGATTAAAAGTCATAGAGACCATGTTCACAGTCCGAAAATAGGGAAAAAAACGCGCTTTATAAAGAGGCCTCATCGGATAATATTTTTTAGTCCATTCGATAGCACCTATACAGCCTTTGTTCTTGATGTAATTGAGAAACGCGTGAATAAAATCAACACGTTCCCGCGGCGTTAGCTCAGGATAAGCCACATGGTTGATCCAGGCCCACCGCTCCTTTATTTTTCCCAGGTGCTCATGATAGATAAAATTGATCAAGGCTTCGACTTTTCCATTCCTCTCGCAAACAAGGGTTTTCGAGACATCCGCGTGATCGAGCTCCCAAGCAAGCTCCTCTCTATCCCATACCCGGGCAAGGCCGATATAATCTGAGTAGCGGTTGAGCATCACCATACACATGTCCAGGTCTTTGTCCCCGTATTCCCGCACCATAAGATCGGTTTTCAGTTTGGGGGCCTTATCGGCCCGGATGGCCTTGAGCGCCCATCGCTCCCATGTTTTTAATGTCTCCGACGAAAAGACACGATCGAGATCGAGAATCCTCGCCACAACCGATATCTTTTTAACCCACTGGATGGGATGCCCCTCTTTCTTCAGTTTCTCGACCATGAGCGTGGAGCGGTGTCCCTTTTCCAGGGTCATCAAGGCAAAATCATAGTTCATTTCCCTGTTCATCTTCAGCCCTTCTTCGATAATAGCCAGCCCCAACCCCTGGCGGAGAAGGTCCTTGCGCGTCACCATAATACAGCTAAGAACCGCAGAATGAACCTTCCCCTCAAAGGAAAACTTCCGGGGCAGGTTGGCTAAAAAAGAGACGATCTCATCGCCTTGATAAGCGGCTAGGCAAAGCCTCTTGTCTTTGAGAGGATCAAAAAGATATCTGAGAAAGTTGGGTCGATAAAAATTCGGAAAGGACTCGATTCCATATTCATTGCGCCAGGAATGAAGTGCCATCCGCTCCAGAGCTTCGATATCCCCCCGAAACGGCTCGATAGATATTCCTGATAAGCTCATATCGTTCCTCTCCTTCTCCGACTGCGTCACGGATAGAAGCTCAGACGCGTTTTAGTTTTTAAAATTCAAAATGAAGATAGCGGATGGAGTTTCCGCAGCAGATCAGGAATTTTTCAAAATCCGAAAATGCGATCCCCAAGGTAGCAGTGTTAACATTGGGATGGAAATTGACGTGGCTGGCCTCTTTGAGATCCTGGTCGATAACAACCACCACCGCATTCTCCCTGTCGTTGATCAAACCAAAAGGAGAAACGGCTCCGGGTTCAAGCCCAAGGTATCTCATCATCCGTTCGGGCGAAGCAAAGCTCAGCCTATCCTCTCCTAGATGTTTAGTGAGCGCTTTGAGGTCCACTCTTTTCCTGCTTTCGACCACAACAAGATAGTGATTCTTTCCCTTCTTATTGCGGAGGAAAAGATTCTTGCAGTGCGCTCCAGTGATATTCTCCCAGTGTTGTTCCGCCTCTTCTACGGTATAGACCGGTGGATGATCGTGTTTTGTGTAGGAGATTTCGAGCTTTTCTAGAATATCATAAACGTTTTGATTTTCCATCTCTTCTCCTAGCTCTTCTCCTAGCTCGTATAAACATGCCTAAAAGCTGGGGCGGTGGAAAGTGGAATTCGGATTATCTCCCAAGCAAAGCGTTTATCTCGCCAGCTTTTTTCAAAAGCCCATCATAAAGCTTATTGACGGAAGCGTCATACTCCTCTTGCGGAGCAATGGGTTTAAGCACCAGATCATTGAGCCTAATGTAGAGTTCATGCATCTCGATGAGTTTTTCATAAGAGGATTTGTATTTTTCAGCAGGATTTTTGACCTTTTCCAAATAATCTGCGATCATCATTTTATTCTGAGCAAAACGCCCCGCAGCTTCTGCTCTCTCCGGACCCAGGATGTGTCTCGCCGCACTATTAAAATCTTCACCCGTAACCTTGGCATATTCCCAGACTGCAGAATAAGCCTTGGATTGATTGAGACAGGCCGAGGATTGTACGAGGATAACATCACTGAATTCACCAACTCTCATTCTGTACAGTTCCTCTTTATTCGTTCTATTTTGGCAGCTAACACTGAGATAAAGAACAATCAAGAGTAAAGTCCCGACGATTATGAAGACTCTTCTATCCATAGATCCCCTCCTCATTTCAAAATCCTTTTTTCTTTGACATTGTTCTCTCATTCTTCCAGCTGAATGAAAACAGAAGACTTGTCTCTAATTATATGTTCAAAGTCAATATAGCCGCTGCTTCGAATCTTATGGTGAGTGAAAGGGACCTTTTGTCCATCAATGGCGACGGATTGAGCCGTCAATTTTCCTGGCAGAAGGATGTGGAACTGACACGTGGATTCGTCAGCCTGAATGGCAAGATGGATTTGATCCTTTGAATAGCGGATAGAATAGCTGATACCCACACCAGAACTTTCATAGCAGACATGAACTTCAGCTTCGTTTATACCCGCAGCGTGCCACCGCGGAGAGATGCGGCACTTGTGGAAAAGCTTTTGTTTGTCTTCGATCCCGGCCAGCCCTTCGATCAACGCATAGAGCATAGCGCTCGACCCCCATCCGTCCGTGGGTGATGCTTCCGGGCTTGTGCTCTCCTCAGCCGTGCATGGGCACCCATCGGGAAAATACCAGAGATAAGTCGCGTTGGATTCGGATATCATCTGAGCATATCGCAGCAGGATATCCACACCATAAGCCTCAAAGCCGTGTTCAAAGGC
>CAZXJE010000089.1:1390-8494 GCA_964640835.1 uncultured Eubacteriales bacterium | reverse complement strand
TGGACGGATTCGTCTACATCGGGAATATTGACGGGTATCAATTTTACAAAATGCCAGTAAAACGTCCCATTCCAGCAGATTCTGTTCATGTTTGTGCGCAGTTCATCTGCCCGGGCTCTCCAGATCCGTGCGATATCGTCCTTATGGAAATATTCATAAATGCGGGCAAGAAGTCGAAAGGCCTCATAATATCCGCTGTTATCACCGTGCATGATTCCCCAGTAGGTATCGTCTGTGACCTGGAACTGAAGCCATTCATGTTTTCCAGCAGTGTATGCAAAATCCCAGGTGTCGATAGTGTAGGCCCTCTTCACAAGACCAAAGTCCTCATCCCAGCGCCAGGGGTGGGAGAGCACATAATGGAGGGCTCGTTCCATATACGGAAGGAGATCCTGGATCCATGGATCATCCCCTGTAGCCTGCCAGGCAAGGTAAGCGGCCTTGACAAAACGGTACTCCACGTCCGCCTCTACTTGGACACGAACATATTTGGTCCAGTTTTCCCTCTCGCAGAGCAATTTTTCAGGAAAGGTTGTGAAATAATCGAATATTCTTCCATTGGCCGCTTGAGTTTCGGCAAAATGCTCGACCGTGCTTTTAAGGTCTTTTTCAAAGTATTTCACTCCGCGGAGGATGTCGCTGAAATCCCTGATCCAGAGCGATTTTGCATCCGGAGAGCGGTACCCTCTGATGGGTTTGCCATCGATGACGACATCGAGGGAATCCTGCTCTAAAAAAGCCTTTATCTGTGGGATGAAATTGTCAATGGTTGAATGACCCGTTTTTATAAAGGTCTTTTCACGCATTTCACTCATTAGCTCTGGCACCCTATTTACGAAGTTTTCGAAGAGTTTCTTTAGAAGATTCCCCAATAAAAAGGATGTCCATGCCTACTGTAATTAGTGTGAAGCCTTGTTCAATGTATGAAGACACAGCCTCTGCATCCATGCTGAAAATTCCCACGGGTAATTTTGCCTCTCTGCAGGCATCCTTGATGCTTGTTATGCTTTTTTGAACTTGAGAATCTTTGACCTCCCCGAGCTTTCCCAAGCTCCCGGAAAGATCATAGGGACCGATATAAACTGCAGAGATTCCGGGAACGCTAACGATCTCTTCGATGTTTTTCACACCCTCAATGTGTTCAACTTGTGGGATGATGGCGACGGTCTGATTCGCATTTTTCATGTAGTCTTCAAATTGCAAGCCGTATTTTTGTGCGCGCGAAAGGCCGACACTCCGGGAACCTTCCGGAGGATACAGACAATTTCTGACGATCTGGCGCACTTCGTCGGCAGTGTTAACATGGGGAATGATGACGCCATCCGCACCGGCATCGAGCACTTTTTTTAGCCAGGTCTCATCTTTGTTGGGAACACGGACAAGGCAGCTGCATTTTTCTCCTACAGCTTGGAGGATGCGCTGGACGTCTTTGACATCAAGGGTGGTGTGCTCCATATCCACAAAAAGCCAATCATATCCCGTCTCCGCAAATATCTCTGCGATCTCGGGCGAGGGCAGGGTCATGAACGTGCCGATGAGACAATCGCCCTGCTCGAGCCGTTGTCGAAATGATCGTTCCACAATATCCTCCTCTTTTGTGTGAATCAACGAAAGTATTTATATAATATACCAACACAAAAACCAAGACCAAAAAAAGGGGACAGGCTACTTTTTATAGGGGTAATTAAAAAAGCAGCCTGTCCCCTTTTCTGTCCCTTTTTATTGACATTCAGCTGTCTGACCTGTAAAACCTAAAGATTGGAAGGGCTCACCAATGCACATATGGGGACTTCACATCCTGGACGCAGGGATTATTATCCTGTATATCGGTATCATCCTATGGCTAGGCACGTGGGCCGGAAAAAAGACAAAAGACACGGTCGATTTTTTTCTCGCGGGACGGAAGCTGGGAAAAACAACACAATTCTTCCTCAATTTCGGCTGTTCCACTAACGCAGACCAGGCAGTTGCGGTTTCGCGCGAGATCTACCGCCAAGGCATCGGCGGAATGTGGATCCAATTCCTGGTTTTGTTTCTCACGCCGTTTTACTGGTTCACGACATTTTTCTTCCGCCGCATCCGGTTGACCACTATCGGTGATTATTTCACCGAGCGATTCAACAGCAAGTCGTTGGGCGCGAGCTACGCTATCTTTATCCTCTTGATGTCGATCCTGGGAGGCGGGGTGGGTTACATGGTCGCTGCTAAGACCATGATGGCTATGACACCCAAGCCTACTGAAAAAATGACCCATGAAGAGCGCATCAGTGTGGAACAATTCAGGGAGTATCAAGCACTCAAATCCAGGCTGGATGAGGGATTCAGCACCGAAGAAGAGTCAAGATACACAGAATTGGATGAGAAGAATAAGCAGGGCGAACTCCATTCCTTCATCTCTTACACAAATCCGGTTCTTTTTTACTTTATCTACGCCATCATCGTCGGAATTTACACTATGATGGGAGGATTCCGCGCTGCAGCCATCACAGATACCATTCAGGGAGTCTTGATCATCATTTTTTCTCTCATCCTCATCCCTCTCGGTCTATCCAAGATCGGAGGTTTTTCCGGCCTTCACGCCATAGTGCCGGATTATATGTTCGAGCTGTTCGGATCGGTCACCATGAGCGAATACGCCTGGTACACGATATTGGCAATGGTGCTGGCCAATCTCGTCTCCATCATTGCCGTTGCCCCAGGTATGCAGACTGCGGGCTCGGCTAAAGATGAAATGACCGCCCGGTTCGGTATGATCACGGGCATGTTTTTCAAGCGGTTCATCATGATTTTCTGGGCACTCGCCGGTCTGATAGCCATCGGCCTCTACGCCGGAATGCTGCATGATCCCGACCTCATCTGGGGATTTATGACAAAAGATCTTCTCATCCCCGGTGCCATCGGATTAATGCTTGTCGGGATCCTAGCAGCCAACATGTCCACATTAGATGCAAGCGCTGTGTCCTATTCAGCCCTTTTCATTAAAAATCTCTACCAACCATTCCGGCCCAAAAGATCCGAAAAACACTATCTCATCATCGGAAGAATCATTATCGCGATCACGCTGCTGGGAGGGATTGGTGTCGCTCTCTTTATTAACAACCTGTTGGAACTCTTCAAATACATCATCTCTATCCCCGCGATTTTTGGGGCATCCATCTGGCTGGGATTCATGTGGCGGAGGCTCACCAAATGGGCGGTGGTTGTGCAGGTCGTCCTGTGCCTCCTCATCTATGCATTCATTCCGAACCTTTTCAATACACTGGGATGGACAAAGACCAACAGAAACTTTCTGAAGGAAACACAGGCCAAAACCGTATTAGTATCCACTAGCGCCTTGAATGATGATGTGGAGAATAGAAGAGCCGATTTTGTGGGGCAGACCATTCAAAAACAGCATGTGATCCAGCCTGTGGGGATATTTTTCGATAGTATAGCTAGGATCGACCCTGCAGACTCCGATTCGGCCAAAGTGGGCCTGGGCCGCTTCCATGCAGAACTTTGGGTCTTGAGTTGGTTCGGCATCGATTTCTCAGGCTTCACGAAAGCCCAACTTGTGGCCACCCGTTTCTTCTTTGACGCCCTGTTTCCGCTTGTGCTGCTCTTTTTTGTGTCGTTTGTGACCAAACCCGTGCCTAAAAACCATCTGGACAGATTTTATGCCAAGCTGCACACACCCGTCCAAAAGACTCCAGAGGAAGAAGAAAAAGAGCTCGAGAAATCTTTCCAAAATCCCGATCGATATAAAAAGGACAAACTCCTTCCAAACTCGAATTGGGAGATCGAAAAACCGACCAAAATGGATGCGCTCGGGTTTGGCGGGAGTTGGATCCTCGTCGGCGTCATCATCTTTCTTCTCTGGTTGGTCACATCCATTAAGTAAATGTAGGGTCAAATCCCCGAGCTGACCGCACAGAATCGCAGGGCCACTAAGAATGTAAAGTCCATTCCCGAACGGACCGTTTGGGAAACGGTCCCTACATTTTCCGGTTCTCCCTAACGATGTAGGGTCAGCTCCCCGAGCTGACAGATGTAGGGTCCGGTCCCCGAACGGACCGCACAGAATCGCAATGTTGCTAAGAATGTAGGATTCGTTCCCCGAACGGGCCGTTCTATAAAAGGCCAGATAAGAAATATTTTGGAGTAAATACGCTATCAGAGCATTTTAAGGAAGGATCGCAAAAACTCGGGCAGGTGCACCTGTTCCGTCTTTGATGAGCATTGGGATCACATAGAGTATTGCGCCCTTAATTGGCAGCTTATCCAGATTGGCGATGTTCTCTAGAGCCAGCTTATCCGCAGCAAACAGGACCTGATGAACCTTAAAATCCTTAGATTTTCCGTAATCGATGCTGGGAGTGTCGATGGCGATTCCGGCGAAGTTTCGTTCATTCACTAAAAACTCAACGGACTCGGGTGAAAACCCGGGAAAGCTAAGCTCTGGAAGAGCTTCCTCACCTGTTTTTTCGGTTCCCAAAACCTGAAGTTTATCCGGATAGTATTTGGTGTCGATCCCAGTGTACATGATCACCCAGGCGCCATCCGGTATCTGCCCGTGCAGCTCCTCCCAGTTTTTGATGTCATCCACAGAAAGAAGATAGTCCCTATCTTTTTCGCACTTGGCCGTTACATCGATCTTAACTGCGGGCCCGATCCATTCCTCAAGAGGGATTTGATCCATCGTGCGTCCATTTTCCGCAAAATGAATGGGGGCGTCTGCATGCGTCCCCCCATGTTCGGATGCGCTGTATTCGTTGGACGCATACCAATAACCGGCCTCCCCCACCTCCCAGGCAATCTTTTTCAGCTCAAATCCTTTAGCTGTGGGCCAATAAATCGTGTTTCCATCATAAACATACGTCATATCCAGCAGATTGTCTTTGACATCTGTCTTGCATGTCACAGTCACGATAGCCACAGCCATAATAACAATCATCCACGCTATTTTTATAAAATGTCTTGATTGGCTCATTTGTACATTCTCCTTCCTCTTTGTTTTACTTTTTTTTATATCAATTCATCTTTTATATCAATACTAACCTGAATTATTCATAAAATATGTCGATACTCATCATAAATAGTACAATATCATAATTTTACAGTAATTTTTCGTTTTCAACTTGACTTGTTTTGTGAATCTCTTTATGTCTTATACTAGGATGATATCCAAAGAACGTTTGGCCAAGGCCATGAGCCTGGAGGAACCGGATCGTGTGCCTGTCATGTGCCAGATGAGCATCGGCCATATGCTCCTCCAAACAGGCTACCGCCCTCTAGAACTGTGGTTCTCTAAAGATGTTTTTGCGGAAGCAATTCTTAAACTCAGAGAGATTTACCAATTCGACGGAATTCTCATTAGTCTTCATGGGCATTCGAGCCAATGGATGCAACAAATCCACAAGATCGAAAAGGAAAAAAACCAGGAATTCATCACCTGGAAAAACGGCGACCGAACCATGTTCCCCCCAGACGATCTCCCGAGACATTATCCTGAAAAAGTCCTCGCCCCACCATCGATAGAAAATGTCGACCCTGATTCCATTCCTGATAACATCGATTTTATCCCAGTCTCTCAAGGATTGGATTTTTCCATTGATCCCCACCATCCCTATGACATTTATTATCTCATAAGAGAGAAGGCAGGACGTTTATTCTCTATTCACGGGGAAGTAACTTCCCCATTTGACTATTTCCTCCACCTTTTCGGCGTGAAGAATGCGATGTTGTCTCTCATTGAGGCACCGGTGAAATCCATGGAAATCCTGCAGAAATTCACTCAGGGTGTCACAAAGATAGCTGTTGATCAAGCAGAGATAGGCGTGGATGCCATAAAAATATCTTCGCCGTATGCGGGGGCGGGTTTCATATCTCCAGAATTCTACCGAAGTTTTGTCCTGCCATATGAGAGCCAGGTCGTGAAGGCTGTCCGAGATTTGGGCACACACGTCTATATCCACACCTGCGGCGCGATCAACGACCGCCTGGAAATGATGGTCGAATCGGGAGCCTCGGGTATAGAATGTTTGGACCCACCACCCATAGGCAATGTCAGCTTAGAGGAAGCGAAAGAAAGGATAGGGCACAAATTCTTCATTAAAGGGAACATAGATCCCATAAATGTTCTGCTCCACGGAAGTGTCAAAGATGTCAAAAGGGATGCCGAACACAGGATCGAAATCGGGAAATCCGGGGGCGGCTACATCCTCAGCACCGCCTGCTCCATCGCGCCGTATACCAATAGGGAGAATATCCAGGTCCTGACAGATATTGCTGAAGAAGTTGGTCAATACGAATAGATGATCATTCCTCAATCATTTCGGTTTCTTTTTCAATTGTTACTTCTTTTGACCTCACATAACGCATAAGAGCGAGGTAGATCCAATCTTCCAGTTCAAACACTGTCTTCTCTTCGCCATCAATTTTCGATTGAGTGGCTGATGCCGCTTTTGACTTGACGAGGATCACGCCAAATCTGTACTGTGCGTCATTTAGAGGAATCAACACATTCTGGCCTTCTCGATTGAAGATGACTGTCTTAAGAACTTCGCGGGCGAAGATTATCTTCTCGTCCTCGTCACGGGCCTCACCGAGGAGAGCCCCTTCTATCCATTCTGAGATGTCTTTTTGCTGGCGATCGCTCCATTCGGAGGCGATTCCCTCGGTATCAGGAATGAGGATGTCTTCTCTTTTCACATCGATGAGCGCTGCGCCTATGGCGACGATAAGAACGAATAGATCAATAAACAGCGCAAGCCCCAACGCAAAGATGGTGGGATAATCGCTGCGCTCGAGACTGCGGCCCCCTCCCAGAATATCCAGCAAGTCATTAAAGGCGTAAAGTTGTTTTTCTTCACTTAGAGCACTATCCCTGGCATGGCCGACATACTCCGGAGAGGCGGGGAGTTCTATATTTCGACACAAGATAGCTTCAAGGTCTCTTCTCGGGATGCTGGCCACAAGCTGATCAAATTTAGTCAACCTGTCACGGTTATTGAGGCCATCCGATAAAATGCCACTGTTAAGCCAAGTCACATCCCTGAATTCCCTGAGTCGACTATGGATATTTGTGATTTGTGCAAATTCCTCATTGAGCGCACCATGAATGAG
>CAZXJE010000089.1:0-1290 GCA_964640835.1 uncultured Eubacteriales bacterium | reverse complement strand
GCTTCTATAGGCTTCACCTTTTCCACAAGTTCACTTTGAAGAAACACATAGCTGAAAGTCACTGAGAATATCATAGTGAACAGATAGAGACCGATCATGAGTCCACGGATGCGTCTATTGCCAAAACCGATCAGCCAGGCTAATCCAAAAAGCCCCATCTGGACTGCAAGCGCTAGGGGGATCGCAAGTATAAAAGAAATGTAATGGAGAAGACCTAGGGCTGTCGTAAAAAATGATACGACAGCTGATATAATGGCAGAAACTAATAGTAAGGACCAAAATCTAGCTCTCTTTTTTAACATCGTTGGATTCCTTTTCTTGGAGGGGTGAAAAAAGTTGTGATCGTTTTATCCTTTTTTGTGTCATTTTGGGCATATATTTCTCAAACGTAAAAAATGACTGTTTTCACTTATTTGTACGAATGCAAATGGGTTTTTGTTCCAATTAGACCAGGAAGATCTTTACGAGTTCAAGTAAGGGTATGACTTATCAAACGAGTTCGGTTCACTCAAGAACCTGCGAATAAAGGGGACAGGCTACTTTTTAAATTACCCCTATAAAAAGTAGCCTGTCCCCCTTTCTTTTTTATTTGCGGGAGGCGAGAAGTTTTTCGACGTCGTCGATCTCTTTGGGGACGTCTTTGGTGAGGACTTCGCAACCATCCTTGGTGATCAGGACTGTGTCTTCAATCCTGACTCCGAGGTTCTTCTCCGGATAATATAGTCCCGGTTCAATCGCAAAAACCATTCCTTCCCGCAGAGGGCTGATCGGGCCGACATCATGCGTAGCCATGCCAACACCATGGCCGATTCCGCCTCTCTGTCCTCTTGTGTTTATCCCCATTTTTTTCATCTTTTCGGCGACATACTTTTGCACATCTGCAGTCGTCAAGCCAGGACGATAGGCTTCGATCGATGCTTTTTGGACTTCCAACGCAATGGTGTAGACCTCTCTCTGTTCATCGGTGAACGTCCCGTTGGCCGGCCAGGTTCGGCTGATGTCCATGCACATGTAATCCAGATCTCCTCCAAAATCCATGAGAATAATATCGCCATCTTCAACCATCCTTGAATTTTCGGCGTAATGCAATATACAAGAGTTCGGTCCCGATCCCACGATGGGCGGATAGGCAAATCGTCTCGCTCCATGTCTCAATATCACGGACATTGCGGCCGCCTCGATTTCGTACTCATATACTCCGGGCTTTCCTTTGAGCATAGCCTGTTTGACAGCTTCTGCCGAGATACTGCCGTTCCGCCTTATCACCTCTATTTCCTCTGGCGTCTTGAT
>CAZXJE010000088.1:0-12444 GCA_964640835.1 uncultured Eubacteriales bacterium | reverse complement strand
CACCCCTGGCCAGACTCGAACTGGCGACACACGGATTAGGAATCCGTTGCTCTATCCATACTGAGCTACAGGGGTACTTAATCCCTCTCTTTCGCTTAGGGCATCTAACCTCTTTTATGGGACTTCTAATACGAAAGAGCGAATACCAGTGTAGCAGAATTGGAGAGAATAATTCAATCCAAAAGATACTGTGTCACAGATCGGTCCACTCGGGGGTTGACTTTACATTAAAAACCATCGGTCCGTTTGGGAAACGGACCCTACATTTGGGCAGTCCGTTTGGGAAACGGACCCTACATTTGGGCAGTCCGTTTGGGGTGCAGACTCTTCCTTTGAAATTCGATACTTTATGCTAAACGCTTCACTAGGTTTTTTAGGCGGGCAAGGATGGAGTTCTTATTAGTGCTTTCCTCGATATCCGATGCAGAAAACTCCTTTATCTTCGCTAGAAGTTCCTGATTCTCTTTATTACGTGTGCTAGCTAAATCGGCAATGACCTCACCAATGTCCGGATTTCTCTCTAGCAGTCGCGCAAAGTCCTCTGCTTCGATCTCGAGGAGCTCTGCCTCCTCCTCTTTTTTAAGAGGATTCTTTGGCTCCCGATGCTTCGGGAAATTTCTCCTGCGCCTTGGCCACGATCTCATCTATTTGCTTATCCGAGTGGTCCGGATTGAAATGATGGAGATGCAGATGTTTGACCTTAGCCTCTTTGGCTAATTTAGTTCCTTCCAGCCAGGTGCTGTGTCCCCACCCCACTTTTCCACTCTCATATTCGTTTATCGTAAATGTGGCATCATAGATGAAGTCGTCGGCTCCTTCGGCGAATGCGGCTAGATTTTCATCGATTCCATTGGCTGGATGTTCGGTGTCTGTGGCAAACACGACAGACTTTTTGTCGGTTGCGAGTCTGTAGGCCACACTCCCTTGAGGATGATGTAGAGGACACATAGAGATATGAACTCCCTTGAAAGAAAAATCCCCCTGGATCTGAAGATAGAGTTTCATGGATGGAGTCCCCCAGAAATCAACGGGGAAATATCTACCGGACATAAGCCCGCTCAAGTACTGTTCCGTCTCTTTGGGGTTTTGGGGGCTGTAAATTGTTAGGATCGTATCGGGCAGATAGAGTGGAGCGAAAAAGGGCAGGCCCTGTATATGATCGAGATGGAAATGGGTGAGGAGGATACTCAAATTAAGGGGTTGGTCGCCTTTTTTCCGGACGAGCTCGTCTCCGAGTTTTTTAATTCCCGTTCCTGCATCGATAATGATCGGGGAGTTATCCTCTGTATATACGGCCGAACAGATAGTATTCCCCCCGTATTTGATCTTGTCTTTTCCGGCTACGGGCATTGTGCCTCGAACGCCCCAAAATACAAGTCTCATATAACCTCTCTTCAATCATCCGTCAGCTCGGGGAACTGACCCTACATACCAATCATCGGTCAGCTCGGGGAACTGACCCTACATACTCTCTTCAATCATCGGTCAGTTCGGGGAACCGACCCTACATACCAATCATCGGTCAGCTCGGGGAACCGACCCTACACAAAAAGGCGACAGGCACCTTTTTCCCCCCAGAAAAACGAGCCAGTCCCCATTTTTCAAAAGGGACCTACTTTTTTGTTAGGTCAAAAATGCCGGTCCAATCCACTGCAGGTGGATTCTCTTTTAAACGTTTTGTGCGATCGACATACACCTCGGCTAATGTATCATCTTCATACCTTTGAAACAAGTGTAATGCCTCATCCCATTTTTGATCTCTGTACAGCTCTAATGCATCGTGAAACGTTTTTATCCGTTCGAACTGCTCCTCTGTTACATTGCCTTTCTCACCGATAAGCTCATACACCTTCACAGGTTTTTCCTTGCCTACGACCCTAATGATGTCGACCTCTCTTGCGACCACGCTCTCTTCAGCCAAACCGTAGGTATTCTCGCTGATAAGGGTCGAGACACGATAGTGCTTGCCCGCTCCCTCCAATCTGGCTGCCAAGTTGATGGTATCACCCATGGCTGTATAATCAAAACGTCTGTGCGACCCCATGTTTCCCACCACAGCGGGCCCAGAGTTAACTCCGATCCTCATGTAGAGGGAATGTCCATATTGATCTTGAAAATCCGGCCTCAACTCATCAAGACGCTGTTGGCACCTGAGCGCAGCAAGGCAAGCTCGAGTCGCATGGTCATCATGGTCAAGAGGCGCATTCCAGAAAGCGATGATGGCATCTCCCTCGTATTTATCCAGAGTCCCCCCCGAATCAAGGATGATCTCTGTCATATTAGAGAGATATGTGTTCAAAAGACGGACAAGATCTTCCGGCGAGAGGGCCTCTGAAATGGAGGTAAAACCTGCTAAATCAGAGAAAAAGGATGTGATCTCCCGCCGTTCTCCACCCAATTGTAGAAGCGATGGGTCCTCGATGATCCTTTCGATAACGTCGGGACTGAGGTAATGACGGAATACATTTTTGATAAATCTCCGCTCTCTGCCTTCGAATCCGTAGTTCAGGATGTTGGCAGCGATAAAACTCAACAGGACAGCGAATTCCGGCCCCACAAAATCCAACCAAAAACCATTCAAGAAAGAAATCACTGACAGGATCGCAGGCAGGGCAAAAAAGAGGACAGAAACCACAATGATCTTCCAGACCTCCGTCATCAGCGATGTGACCATCCCCACAAACAGGGTTAAAAAAGCGATCCAAAGGATAACAAAGACCGGTGATGGGAAGTGGATAAAGTCCCCCTTCAAAAGATTATCGATCACAGTTGCCTGAATTTCAGCTCCAGGACACACGGCACTGAAGGGAGTGGGGCGGAGATCGAAAAGTCCGGGAGCGCTTGCGCCCACAAGAATGATCTTGTCTTTGAAGGATTCCGGCGAGACCTGAGGCTCTCTCCCCTCCTCCATCTGAGCAAAGGAATTGATGATGGCAGCCAAAGAATAGCTCTGGTAGGTCCCGGTAGGCCCATAATAGCGGATAACCATTTTACCCGATCCATCCGGAGGAATATCGGCAAGATCTCGGTCTCCATCGGCATAATCAGCTAGAGCAAGGGGAAGGGCAGGGAGAGCGAGGCCTTCCAATCCAAAGGCTAATGGAATTCGCCGGTAGATACTGTCACTATCCGGCTGGAAACTCGAGTTTCCGGCACCATGTGCGCTGCGGAGAAGAACATCCAGGGGAAGTGAAGCCGACTTCATGGGGTGTAAATGTTCGGGCGGGATTTGAGTCCAATCCAGAGAAAACCGTTTGAGCAAAGCCAATGTGTCTTCCGATGTTTCTGCCTCGTGGCGGCTCAGGAAAAAAGGGAGGTAGACATTCCCTGCGTTGACCATGTTATCTGCAAAATCCTGGTCATCCTCTACCCCGAAAACAGAGCCCTCAGAAAAGATGAGGTCAAAAACCAAAGCTTTGGCCTCTCCGCGCAGACAATACTGGATGAGAGCAGAATACATCTGGCGGGGCCATGGCCAGGCAAGCCCTTGCTCCTGTTCATAGGCATCGAGGCTCTGCTGGTCGATCAGGAAGAGGACAATATCTTCACTGGCACGAGCAGGATTCGAAAACATCCGCAACCGCAGATCCCAGGATCTCCATTCGAGCGGCTGAAAAACGTCTAGCGCATACAACACAAACACACACGCAAACACAACGCTACCGATCAGCACGCCGCGGAGAATCCTATTCTTCATTTCTCTTTATCAACTTTTCAGGATCCATATGTTTCAATCGGCAATCTGCAAACTCTCCCTATTCTCATATCTCTTTCTTATATGTCATTTCAGGGACTTGACTGCTCCTTTAAAGCGGGACGTACGCATGGATTGAACCTTAGGGATCGACTTCAGACCTCGGATTTGTTTTTGCACGCGGTCCATCCTGTCTTTGGCTGACGGGTGTGTTTTGAACCAGCCTTTACCAGACTGTCCCGTAGAATCATTCACCATCGTTTGGAGAAAATCTACGAGTCCATTCGGGTTGAATCCTGTGTTTGCCGAAACCTTGACTCCTAGCTTGTCCGCTTCATATTCGTACTTCCGGTCATAACCTCGTTCGATGAGCTTCTCGACAATATCGGACAGGACATCCTCAAAAATGGAGGTCAGCTGAGCTAGCTCCTGAGGGCCATACCTTTTGGTCGCTTCCTGCCCGATGAGCGTAAAAGCATCCACCAGCCTGGACTTTTTTATCGACTGCAATCCATGTTTGGCTGCCAC
Organism: uncultured Eubacteriales bacterium; assembly: GCA_964640835.1. GTDB lineage: Bacteria > Acidobacteriota > Aminicenantia > Aminicenantales > Aminicenantaceae > WTAW01. Next base: position 8,222 of record CAZXJE010000088.1, on the reverse strand, counting down.
ATGGCCCACCTCATGGGCTAAGATGGCAGCGATCATCTCTTCGTCCTTACATCTCTCCAGAAGTCCCTTGGTGATAAAGATAAATCCCCCTGGTGCTGCAAGAGCATTCACTTCATTTGTGTCGAGGATAAGGAAATGGTATCCCGCATAGATCTCCGGCCGGTCGCTGTAAACGACAATAGCCTGGCCCACAGTGTTGATGTACTGAGTCAAGGCTTTGTTGTTGTATACAGGATATTTCGAAAGGATGAGAGCCGACACAGCCCGGCCGATATAATACTCTTCCTCTTCATTGATATCTGCAAAACTATCTCTCAGGGCTTTCCCAACTTTGACAGCGGCTTCAGCATCGCTCACTTTCACCGGAGAAATGGCATCGATCTGCTGCTCTAGAGTTGCACAACTCATAAGTCCAACGATCAGCAGCGCGCAGGCCCATATTTGGAACTTTCTTTGAGTCCTCATGGCCGGCCTCCATAGATACCCAGTTTGCCATCTTTAAGGAACTTGAGGAGCTGACTTTGTGAGATCTTGACTTTCAACATCCTATCCACTCCAGCAAAATTGGCTTCACCGTGTTTGGATTTGTAGCTTTCCTCCACCTGCTTGTTGAAACCCTTTCCTGCGAGTGCGATCTCATCCGCTGTGGCTTTGGTCGTGAGAGACTTATCCATTGCCGCTAATTCAAATTTTCCTGTCTGGACTGCACTGGAATGCAGCCACCCCACAGCCCCTTTTGTGGTTCTTACCTTGTACCATCCATTGGCTGCACTAATCTTTTCGACCATCTCGCCGGCCTTAAGCACAGCAATCGTGGATGCATAAAACTTCGGTTCCTTCCGCAAATGTGTGGTTTGCACTTTAACCATCAGTGTCTCTGCGATCAGTACTGTCACCAGTACGATGAACACACACACCAAAAGAGTATTCATCCGAGAAAGCTTTATCATTAGCATCTCCTTCTTTTGCATAAAATGTGCAACAAAAAAAGCATATTATCAAGTCCTTTACGTTACATTCGGGGAATGGACTCTACACCGTAAACCTGCACCTAAAAAATGTAGGGAATGGATCCTATATCGGTCAGCTCGGGGAACTGACCCTACATAATTCTATGTCTTACGGTTAATCTCAATGAGTTTTTGTTTCAAGTAACAATTTCGTTTAATGGGCTTATCGTTCTTTATAGCGATATAAAGGGCCTTGTACGAGCCCACGATGCAGCTCAATCGTTTAGCCCGCGTCAATGCGGTGTAAAACAGATTCCGCTGGAGCATGATGAAGTGTTGTGTAAACAAAGGGATCACGACGGCCTGGTATTCGCTCCCCTGGGATTTGTGAACCGATATGGCATAAGCGTGAGTGATCTCATTCATTTCCTCCCGCTGATAGATGACGACCTTCCCATCAAAATTCACAGCTACGCGATAAGCTCGCCTGTCGATCTCAACGACCGTGCCGATATCTCCGTTGAATACCTCTTTGTCGTAGTTGTTCCGGATCTGCATCATCTTGTCCTTGATCCGGATCTCCCTGTTTCCGGTCTTCAATCCCTCATGACTGGGATTAAGCCATTTTTGTAGCTCAACATTTAGATTGTCCACCCCGATAATCCCACGGTACATGGGACTGATCACTTGGATCTGTGGTGACAATGGGTCCAGACCGAGCTTTTGCGGGATATTGTTTGAACACAGGTTTATGATCATATTAAAAGCTTTTTGCTCATCTTCCTGCGCGATAAAATAAAAATCTGAACCTCTGTCTCCTTTCTCAGGATAGATCAACTTTTTTCCCTGGTTGATGCGATGCGCATTAGAGACGATGAGGCTGTCCTTCTCCTGCCGGAAAATCTGGCTCAACCGGACAACTTTCATGGCCTTGGAATCGATGATATCCCTGAGGAGATTCCCCGGCCCCACAGAGGGAAGCTGATCCTTGTCGCCCACAAGAACCAGCCGCATCGAAGGGGGGACGGCCTTGAGCAGATAGTGCATCAGAGGAAGGTCCACCATTGAGAACTCATCGATGATCAGGGAATCGCCCTTCAGAGGATGGCTCTCATTCCTTCGAAAATTACCCATCTTGGGCGTATACTCGAGTGTGCGGTGTATGGTTTTAGCTTCCTTGTGTGTGGCTTCCGAAAGCCTTTTGGCGGCCCTTCCTGTTGGGGCTGCAAGCAGCACTGTCCTCCCCCAATGGCGGAAAATATCTACGACCGCTTTGATAATTGTGGTCTTTCCGGTACCCGGCCCTCCTGTGATCACCAAGATCTTTTTGTAGAAGCTTTCCCGGATAGCCAGCCTCTGAGCGTCTGAAAATGTGATGCCCATCTCCTCTTCGACATCCCGAATGGTTTTGTCCACATCGAATTTTGGAGTCATAAAGGGAAAATGCGCTAGTTTATGAATGGCCAGGGCGACATCATCCTGAGCCTTGTGATAAAAAGGAAGATAGAGAGCTTTATCCGGGTCGAGGTCCTCTACAACGATCAAATTCTCCTTTTCGAGCGATTGGATCGCATCCGTGATCTGCTGGGAATCAACCTCCAGCTCCTTTGTGACCGCCTTTGCGACATCTTTTTGGTAGGAAAAGACATGCCCCTGTTCTGTGTCCTTTTCGAGGAGATAGGAGATAAACGCCTTGATCCTTTCGGGGGATGTGGGGCTCATACCCAGCTTCAGAGCGATCTGGTCGGCTGTTTTGAAACCCACGCCCCAGATGTCGTGACACGCCTGATAGGGATTGGTCTTAAGCACATGAAATGATTTTTCCCCGTATTGTTTGTAAATTTTAGTGGCGAGGCTGGTGGTGATGTTATGCTCCTGGAGAAATATGATGAGCCCTCGGATGTCTTCATGTTCGGACCAAGACTTTTTAATCTCCTTGAGTTTGGCCGACCCTATTCCCTCCACTTTGAGCATCATCGCCGGATCTTCAGAGAGGACATCGATGGTATTCACTCCGAATCGGTTGACGATCCTTTTTGCGAGCACTGGGCCGATGCCATTGATCAATCCCGAGGAGAGAAACTTTTCGATTCCCTTTACAGAGGATGGCATTACGGGTATGTAATTTTCCACCCGGTACTGTTTTCCGAATTTGGGATTGAGCTCCCACTTCCCCTTGATCTTGAGCACTTCTCCGGGAGATAGTGGCGGAAAATTCCCGATGATCGTCATTGCCTGCTGGTCTTCCAGGATAAATTTGCAGATGTGATACCCGGTATCCGGACTGTAATACACAACCGATTCGACTGTACCTTCTATATAATCCATTTTTTTTCTTTACGCGTAAAATGTGAAACGTGAAATGGCTTTAATGTCAATTATGTAGGGACCGTTTCCCAAACGGTCCGTTCGGGGAACGGACCCTACACCAATTTTGACCATTTGGGAAATGCGCTCAACAATTTGGAATAAATAAAATCCATAAATTATAATCATTCTACGTTTCACTTATTACGGTTAAAATAATTCCATCACCCGCATTCGCCTTGAGCCACGCAGAAGCAGAACCTTCGCGGATAGCAATTTCAAGAAGTCCAAGGGATCCAGCAAGGCACAAGACTTCTCCTTTTTCGGCCTCACCGTAGGTTTTATGGAAATCGATATCTAAGCCTCTGAGCTCCGGGCTCTCAATTCTTGATCCCCCTTCCAATCTCAGTCTTAACAGCTGTTCATCCAATCCTTCCAGTTTTTGTGTAAGCATCTCCACAGGAATATTCGTGATCAAGTTGCCAAATTTGTCTATATGTAAGATCGTTCCGACCAGGTTGTCTCCTTCTTTTTTAGGACCTCGCACATCTAATCTATTATAGGAGACGATCCTTGGGCCGAATTTTTCGCACGGCGTTTCTTTAGATAGCCAAGCAGCTGCGGGTGCCATCTTATCACGGGCTTCAAAGGTTCTTGTCGGATATGGAAGAAAAAATTCGCTCTCTGATACCTCTCTGATTTGGATAATCGTCTCTTCCTCCAACGCCATACTTAGCACACCATTGTCGGGCCCGATGAAATAATATCTTTCTGTTTCCACACAGAGGATCTTCCGGGAGGATCCCACTCCAGGATCGACGACGGCCAAAAATATCGTTTTTTTGGGAAAATACCTGTAGGCCGCATACAGAATAAAACTACCCGAGAGCACATTGAATGAGGGAACGCAATGTGTCAAGTCAATGATACGAGCTTCCGGATTGATTTGAGCGATGACTCCCTTGAGAGATGCTACGAAGAAATCTTCATCACCAAAATCTGATAATACACCGATAACTGGTCGATCCACTTTCGTCTATCTTATGTGATTCGCTTTCCAACGTCAACTTGCCTGAACTATTCATAAAAAATGTCGATACCTATTATAACTGACTCAATATCAGAATTTTACATTGTTTTTTCGGAATACTCATTTAGGCATTCCTTATTCGATTTTTATTTATAATCGACATTTTTTACCCTGCGGGCGCCGACCCAACCTAACCCGCTGATCTCACTACAAAGTCTTCGTTGTAGCCCACTCGCGGTAGTTCACTACAGCTTCGTGGGCCACTGCCTCGCCTTTGCAACAACCTCAACTCGTGAATAATCCAGGCTTGTTAGCTGCGACAGAAAGCATTTCCATAACTGTGATGGCGAGACTAACCGAAATCTGTATTAAGAGATCAGATTGTGTAGTTGAGAAAACCGTATGAAGGGCTGGACGGGCATGGTTTTTTCTATGTAGGGTCCGTTCCCCGAACGGACCGTTTGGGAAACGGTCCCTACAATTCCAACAATTGACGGCAGTTTGGGAAACGGTCCCTACAATTACAACAATTGACGGTTGAGTGAAATCATGCTAAGTTTTTATCAATGAAGTTTTTAAACGTTCTCATCAACTCGCTTTTAAGCGGCCTCTTCTTCAGCGGGCTTGTAGCACTGCTGATTCTGAATCTCAACGTCGATCTCGCCTTTGATCTACTCCTACTCGGACAGTTAACCCTCTTCAACTCTGTAGTCTATGGGATCATCATTGCTTTCCTTGGCATTTTTCTCTTTTTTGTCATCCAGTTCTTTTCCGGAAGGAATTTTAAGATAAAGCTCATTTCCCCCTCGTTTCTAATGATCAGTTTCACGCTGATCCTCATCCTCTTCTTGGTTGTGTTCTGGGAAAATTTCAAACATTTCCGCACATTCTTTACTCCCGAGATTGAGACCATCCTCCAGACCCAATTCATCGTTCTGGTGTTTACTGTTTTCCTGGGGATACTCCTCTTCTATGGATATCTCTATTATAGAAAGAGCTTTATTTTTTTACTCGTGTACTTTCTCTGTCTCGCCGCAGGTATGACTTATGTCATCCACCTCAGGACAACCTTCGCTCCCCCCCCTACGCACGAAAAAGAAGCACGACTCGAAGCCAAGGAGATCACCAAAGGAGTCACCATCATCGGTATGCAAGGAATGAGCTTCGAGTTTATCATCCCTCTTGTCAACGAAAAAAAACTCCCCAATTTTGCATGGCTTATGGAGGAAGGAAGTTGGGGGCGGCTCACAAACTTCTCTCCCAACGACCCTATAATCCTCAACACCTCCTTTAATACAGGGAAACTTCCTTCCCAACATCTCCAACTGTCTCCCACCAAGTACAAATTTCGCCATATAAAACAGGAGATCAGTATTGTCCCCCGTTTTATCCTCTACCGACAGATCGAAAGATTGGATATTCTCCAGTCAAATGCGCACACTCCTCGACAGATACTCAAGGATATTTGGGAAATTTTCGATGACAACAAGATAACATTCATCTATGAAGACCGGCTCTACTGCGAGAACGTGGATTCTCCATCGGAAAATACAGAATCTCTATTCAACAGGTTTTACAAAGACTACAAATTCGAGAACAACGCCATTTTGGATCACCTCCAGAATGCACTCCTCTCGGACATCGACTGTGAGGAAAAATTCACTCAAACAAAGAACGAACTCCAACCGCAGCTGTCCTATCTGCTGTTGAGTGGATTGAACCTTGCGGAATCCTATTTCTACAAATATAATTTTCCCGACTTATTCGGCGATATCGACCAGGAGGAGATCTCCAAATTCAGCTCTGTCATCGAAAATTACTACCAGCTTTATGATCAGATCATCGGTAAACATCTGGCCACAATGAAAGAGGACGAACTTCTGATCGTCTACTCTTCCCATGGGATCGAACCTCTCCCCATATGGAAAAGAATGGTGCACTGGATATTCGGAGACAAGGATATTTCGGCCTACCATGAAAACGGTCCCGAAGGTGTAATCTTCTTCTACGGAAAAGAAATCATTCGAGGAAGGCACATCGAAGAGATCCGACTCATCGATATCGCCCCGACACTCCTCAATTATCTCGAACTGCCCGTGGGTAAAGATATGGATGGGATCGTCAACAGCACGATGTTCATGGAAGGTTTCAAGGTCGAAAACCCGGTCCTCTACATCACTTCATACGAAGAGGTCGAGATTAAAGCTCCGGAAGAATAAATCAATGGATGATGCGGAGAAGGCGATTCCAGCGGGCCTTTGGAATAAACCGCGCGAATTTTTCCAGACGCTCGCGGAAGCTCGTTTTCTGCCAGGCATCCTTTTCCGCATCGTAGGAAAAATAGATGACCCAGGGTCTTCCCTTGATGTAGCTGAGCGGCAAAAATCCCCAGTACCGGCTGTCATAGCTGTTGTCGCGATTATCCCCCAACGCTAAACACTGCCCGGCGGGGACTTCCATCGGGCCGAAATTATCCCTGATAGCGTCATCATACTGGTAATACTCGCTGTTTTTTATGACTTGATTGTCCACATGCACTTTGTAGTTCTCTGCGATAGGCTTATCGTTCACATAGACTTGTTTATCCCTTATCTCTACTTTTTCCCCTTCAAGCGCGATCACACGCTTCACAAAGTCCTTCTGCATTTCTCTGGGATACTTAAAAACGATGATGTCGTGCCTCTCGATCTCCTTTCCGGGAAGGACTAATTTTTCCCAGCCAAAATACGGCTGGGCATAAGCCATTTTATTGACCAGCAGAAAATCGCCGATGAGGAGAGTGGGTTCCATCGAACCTGTGGGGATCTGAAAAGCCTGGACTACAAAAGTCATCACAAAAAAGACAAATATGGCCGTTTCAGCGATCAGCTCAAAATATTCGCGAAAAACACTTTTTTCTCTTGGTTCCTTCTCTTTTTTCTTTTTTTTCATGTTAAATCCAGAATGAAATACTTAATATAACCAAAAACACAGAATTCATCAATATGGTTGCCTTGACTGCAGCAAGAAATTCACCCCAGTTTTCCAGGTTCTGTCTGCCGGCCTTGAAGGCCATAAAAGAAAACGGGAGCGAGATCATAACCAGAAGCGACCAGAGAGGCCACCCTCCAAAAAGGATCCCGAGCACAACGATCACATAACAGCTCAGAGCGAGGAACAAATAGATATAAAGACTCTTTTCGAATCCAAACTGGATCACCCATGTTTTTCTACCTACAGATCGATCTGCGTCTCGGTCGGCAAACTCATTGATCAACAGAACGAGCGTGGTCAAGATGCCCGAGGGTACAGATACGACCAGCGGCCAGTACGATTGGAAACTCCCTGCCTGAACATAGTAGGCACCCAAGACGATCAGGGGCCCCCATGATAGAAAAATGGCGATCTCCCCCAATCCCTTGTTCACCAGTCGAAATGGGAATCCATTGTAACTATATATAAAAAGGAGTGCTAAAATCCCGATGATCAAAATGACATTTCCCCCAGAGACAAAATTTAGGTAGAGCCCGATGATAGATCCGGCAGCGGCAAAGATCAAGGAAACGGCGAGCGCCTCATTGGGCGAAACAAAACCCTCCAGGAGTATCCGGCTTCCCCCGGAAAAAGGAGTCGTACCGCTGATGTTGGCCGCATCATTTCCGCTCTTGAAATCAAAATAGTCGTTAGCCACATTCGTGGCGATGTGAAAAAAACAGGCCCCCAGAAGTGTCAGGATAAAATGACCGAGATGGAACCGCCCTGTCGACCAGGTGGCAAAGGCCGATCCCAGAAGAACTGCACCTATGGTCACCGTCATGAACGGCAGTCGCAGCAGCATCATTATGGCTTTGCTTTTTTTCATTTACATTATGCCTTGTTCTATATTCACACCTTAATATATTAACCTGCACTATTCATAAAAAATGTCAATACTTGGTTCAACAAAAGTAATATCA
>CAZXJE010000087.1:4774-12468 GCA_964640835.1 uncultured Eubacteriales bacterium | reverse complement strand
AAAAAAATATTTTTAGAGGATCTTTGATACTGCTAGCCCTGGTTGTTGCCGCCTCAATTACGGCTCTTGCAGCTTCGCAAGAAATAAAAACCATCCAACATCCCTCTACAAACAAGATTTTTAATCTCTACCCCAACACCTATGATGTATCCCCAGAATTTCCTTCTCCTTACACATTGAAGGACGGTACCGAAATCGTGTTGGCCTTTACTCTAAACAAAAAATACGCGCTTTTTCCTGTTACGGTTGAGAATGGTGAACCTCCGGATTATAGAAACCGCCAGTGGTGGGGCAAGGGCCGGCAGCTTGAAGTTGACGCCTCAGATTTCCCGACATTGGCGCAAACAGGGCTTCACTCCGAAAAGGAATTGGATCAAACCAAAACAATTACCGGGCGTTCTGTAGCAGAAATTACGGAGATAGGCCGTCCGGAAAGATACTCGGGCGTGGGTTTTATGAGTCAAGATGAGGATATTATTTCCGTCTTGAGGGGTGACGACCGGCTTGTTAAAAAGCTGAATCTGACTCATCCACAAATGGCAAAGCCCTTGTTTCATGTATTCAATGTCATACTCGCAGTGAAAAAAGATTCAGAGCGGGGGAACATTAAAGGCCTCCAATATAATCAAAGGACAATATCACTCAAATTTTGGGGACATAAAGGGTGGCAGGAATCCATATTTAATGATGAGATTTTGGGATATTGGGAAATTGAGATGTCGAGAGAGCTGGATCAAGAGGAGAAAGACTTTCTACTTGGGAAATATCCTGATCTTACAGAGGAAGAAATGGATCGGCTCATAAAAAAGCTCTCCTATATCCATACTGCAGAAATGGCTCCATTCTATATTAAGCGTTATGGTTTTTATGAAGGGCATACTGATTATCGCGCCGATCCCATAGTCATTGCATTCATCTTTGGGTTGCGGAGTTTAGATGAAATCGAGAGTGCATTCAAAGGTGAACTCTATAATTCCCTAGTGAATTTAAAACATATTGAGTGAGGAAATAACAATTATATGCATTATAAATTATATGTGCTTTGGCTGATCTAACATGCAGAAAATAAAAAAAATACGAAAATTTAACCCCCCCTATAATGTCTTAGACATAACTTTTTCCGGTAAAAAACAATCATTTAAGAGAGAATCGAACTCGTACTTCATTGCCTTTTCAATGACTCGATCAAATAAGGAGAGGTGAAAAAAAGTGAGTACTCACAAAATTCGTGGGACATTGAAACGTTCTGTTTTTATTGGGATTCTATTAATTGTGGTTTGCCCCGGCATTATTGCCTATGAGGAGAATGAGAAGCCCAGATTGTTTACGATTGAAGAGCTCAAGGCAGATTTTCAACAGATGTCAGAGCTTATGGAAAAGGGCCATTCCATCTTGTATGAATTCACAGACAGACCGACTTTTAACCAGTTCGTTAAGGATCAGTTTGCCAAGATCGACAAGCCCATGTCTCTTACAGAATTTTATAAAATTTTATCACCGGTTCTAGCCAGGATCGGCTGCGGCCATTCGAGTTTATGGCTACCGAAAGGTTATTGGAAAAATGCCTCAGCAAAGTTAATGCCCCTGCGGCTGGTATTCCTCGATGGAAAAGCTTATGTCTGGCGTTTTTATAGGAAAGTCGAGGGAATCCCTGAAGGGATAGAGATCCTTTCTATTAATGGCAAACCAATCCCCGAAATCCTCAACGCTTTGAAGGCGAATATTTCTGCGGATGGGTACATGGATTCCCGCAAACTGTATAAGATCAACCAGGCACCTAGTTTTTTCTATGGGCTGCAGTTTGGCTTTCCGGACAAGTTCAGGTTTGTCTTCCGGTTTTCTGATCAGAGTGAACCTCAATCATTCGAAGGCACTCCAGTGGATCTCAAAACTGTAGAGGATGCTGAGACGGAGATAAACACGACCGAATTCAATCCCTTAGATTTCACGCTCGATCTCAAGATTTTAAATCAGAGCGATACAGCCGTTCTTACCATCAGGAGCTTTGTCTATTATGAGCATCCCGAGAAATTCAATGATTTCATAGATGAAGCCTTTGCCAAGATAAATAGACTGAACATCAAAAATCTCCTTCTGGATTTGCGCAACAATGGGGGTGGCAATCCCTTCTGCACTTCCCATCTATTTTCCTATCTCATTCCCGAGCCCCTCCCTTATTTCGCTGAAGAGTATGGAAAGTATGCTCGCCTGGCGAGTCCGATCCCACCGGCAGAAAAGGCCTTTAATGGAAGGCTTATTGTCCTAATTAATGGCGGGTGCTTCTCTTCCACTCCACACTTATGCGCTCTCCTCAAATATCATAAGATCGGTACGTTTGTTGGGACTGAAGCGGGAGCCACATATACCTGTAACGGCGCTGCCCAAGAGATCAAATTAAGCCACACCGGATTCATCGCGGTTGTCAACCGGAGATCATATGCCGCGGCGGTGAATGGTTTCCCCGACGACAGGGGGATTTTACCGGATCATATAGTCATGCCCCGGATCGAAGATCTGGTCCAGGGCCGGGATGCACAAAAGGAATATGCCCTTCAGTTGATCGCGCAATCTCATCCCCGATAACTTTTATTTTGGATTGACAACCTTTCTTCCTAACCAATAACCTCAAAGATCAACACCACGAAGGAAGTGCAATTGCTCCACCGGGATATCTTCATCGATCCGGAATCGACATCACGTGCTATCGAAAAGTTCCTCGATCTGCGGATAGACACTAGGTCAGTTCCACTTACATAATGTGTCAGATGTGTTACAATAATTTCTTAGTCCATAAACGAGAAAAAGATCATGATTCAATTTAGGAAAACCAAATTTTCCCTCATCTGTGTCATCATCCTGTTTTTTACCCTTCACATATCTTCTCACGATAAAAAGGATGAATTGCTTGAAGAGGCGTTGAAACAGCTTAAATCGTCCTACCCTCTCTATTCAAAAGGTGTGGACAAGTTCGAGAAGGGAGAAATGAGGGGAGCATCCGATGTCTTTCGGGATTGCATCCAGAAGATGCCGCGGAATGCCTACGCTTATTACTATCTGGCTAACATCCATTACCTAGGGAAGGATTTTTCCAGTTCCCTGGCCCACATGGAAAAGGCTCTGGCCAACATAGACTACATGCAGGAGCTCGGTGCCTATGCCGATGATCAGCAATCTTTGAAGTTTGATTCCCTCCGAGGCAATCTTGAGGAGATGTGGAATTCGACCAACTCCTGCCGTGATTCTCGAGCCATCGAGTTGGCCTGGGATCAGCTTGATCAGGAAGAAGGCGAAATGGAAATCACCGCTCGGAAGAGACAAAAAGCAATGGCGCGGATGAAAGCCCATTACCTGTATTTCCACGGAAACGTACTTTTACAACTGCAGCGTTATAATGATTCTTTGCAACGTTACCAGGAAGCGATCGAGCTCAATCCTCATCATGCAGATGCTTACAACAATATTATCGCTATCCTTTATCTGGCCAAAGAATATTCTAAAGCCTTACTTTTTTGGGAGGAAGCCGAGACGCAGGGACTCGATGAGCAGCTGAACTTAAAGCTTAAGGAATCGCTCTATGAGGCTTTGGGTCGGCCGACTGAGGGAATTCTACAGGAGGATTTGACGCAGGAGGAGACCGGGAGTTTGGGCGTTATCCGTTTTTGCCTTGACTTCCGCAAAGAGGGGGAAATGAGTTCTCCTCTGTATGAAAATTGCTACATCGTCTTTAACCAGGAATCACGTGAGACTGTCATCATCGATCCCGGTGTGAAAGATCCCCGGATAGAGGATTTTATCCATCAACGAAACCTCGATGTCAAAGCCATCCTGAACACGCATGACCATGCTGATCACATCAGTGCAAACAGTTATTATGCTGGACTTTTTAGTGCTCCGGTCTGCGCCCCCAAGGACGATGCTAAATATTATGACTCTCCGCCAGACAAGTTGCTCAAAGATGGAGATATTCTCGACTATGATGGTTTATCGATCCGAGTCATCCACACGCCCGGCCATACAGAAGGAAGTCTCTGTTTTCTTATCGATGATTACATTTTCTCAGGAGATACACTATTCAAAAACGATATCGGGAAAATCTGGGCTGAAGATGAGAAAAAAACGGACGATATCCGCAAAAATCTTTTGTTAGCAATCAAGAAGAAGATCCTAACCTTACCAGGGAGAACACTCATCTGTCCTGGCCATGGGAAGACGACCACAATTGCTGCAGAGAAAGCAAACAATCCATACTTCTCAGATTGATTTTTTGATCTTTGATGATCAAGCTAAAGCATCCGCTTTCGCCTGGGCCTCCTTTGTGGGGAGCTCCAGACCTTGATTTTGCTTTTTATTCGCTCGGATGAGCAGAATAGAAAACAATACTCCAAGGAATCCAAGAGAAGCAAACATTACTTCCATGTTGGTGTAGTCATCACCGGAAAGATCCACAATTTTCCCGGCCAGCCATGGGAACACAAATAATCCGATCATCTGTATCCAGGCGATGAGGCCGAAGGCTGTGCCGAGGAGTTTTTCTTTGACCAGAATAGGAACAGCTGGCCAGAGAGCTGCAGGCACAAGGGAGAACGATATGCCAAGTATGATGAATGATACCGCCGGATGGAGAAAAGTCAGTCCAAGGAGCAAGTGTGCGGGTACAAGGAGCAACGACCCGATGATCATGATCTTACCCCGGTGTCCGATCTTATCTACAAGGAGTCCCAGAAGAGGCGTGAAGATCATCGAAGCCGCCATGATATAAGAGGTGTACTGCCCCCCCATGGCTGCACTCAGCCCGAATTTTGTCTGGAGGAATCGGGGTGCATGGTTAGTGAATGGGAAGATGGCCGAGTAGAATGTCATGCAGAGAAAACAGATATACCAAAAAGCGGGGCTCATCTTCCAAATATCCTTTACTACGATCTTCTCTTCCGTCCCCGATTTGATCAACTTGTCCACATCTTTGTCCATTGCCAGGTAGACGAGGAACATCACAAACGAGACAAACATGATGATCGTGCTGGTCCATATTGACCAGCGCCATGTCCCCGTGAGGTCTGCGATCTGGGCCGAAGAGTTGAGCGCGAGTATTGTGCCCAGGCGCATCACTGTGATATTCAGGCCAAAGGCAAAGCCTAACTCTTTGCCCTTGAACCATCGCGATATAACTTTGTTAGAAACAAGGAGCGTCGCCTCCGAACCGAATCCAAAGACCATTCGGCCGATGAGCATGATCACAAAAGATTTGCCCGCGCCCAACGACGTGATGAGCGATCCCAGCAAGATGAGAAAGACATAGAATGTCCCGGCTTTCCTAATTCCCAGACGGTCGAGAAGAAATCCGGCCACGACCAAAAGAAAAAGGAGGTTCGGCAGGGCATAGAAAGAAAAGAGAAGTCCAAACCGGGCGTTATCCACACCCATGTCTTGCTGTATAAAATCGTTGATAGGGCTTAAGGCATCATAGATATAATATGATCCGAACATCACCAGGCTTACGATGAGAAGGATCGCCCAGCGCCACCAGTGTTTTTGATTTTTGGAGGATGTGTTAGTCATCTTTTTTCTCCTTTGAAACAGTTTAGATTCTTATTTAGACAGTATCCGAAAGCGGAAATTCGATCGAGTGGGATTTTCGGCATTTCTTGCAATATAGACGATGCTATTTCCAAAGTCAAACGATCACGTTTTGCTTTTTTTAGGAGAGGAAAGGAAGTATGATGAAGACGAGGTGGCGTATGAGAAAAGTTCTGATACTCGCTTTATTTTTGATGTTGGCTTTTGACTGCGGCCAAAAAGTACCACCGGTAGAAAAGATAATGGAAGACGGCGTGGAAGTCATCATCAATCACCTGGAGCCCTACACACTTCCCGGGGAAAAAACAACGCAAGTCCTGGAAAAAGAATGTGTGATCGATCTGGAAGACCCAGTCATTTCTAATATAGGCCTTTACGACATCAATGTTTTTGGAGTGGATTCGGCCGGAAACATCTATCTGATGGCCATGCAAACTCAAACAGACCACATCTTCAAGTTCACCCGGGATGGTGATTTCGTGTTGGCATTTGGGCACAACGGAAACGGTCCGGGTGAGCTCAGCCGCCCCCTCCATCTTTGGGTAACGTCAAACGATGAGATTTTTGTGGCAGATGCAGGGAATACAAAGTTGGCCTATTTTGATAGGGAGGGAAGCCTTCTTCGGGAAGAATCCCTAAAGTCTGTGATCGCAATCACTCATCCGTTAACAAACAAGAATTTTATCACTTTTGGTATGGTTATGCCCGAAGAAGGACAGGATTATCTTGAATATCCTCTCAATCTCTGTGATGAAAACATGAAGCCTATCAAACCACTGGAAACCTTCAGACTCGAGAACTATCGGGTGACAAAACGGATCCGTGGCACGCAACCTGGTTTTGGCTTCGCCACATCATCGGACCGAATCTACACCGTGAATGAGGCACGTGGGTATGAGGTCTATGCCCACGACTTTGAAGGAACACTTGTCCGCAAAATTCGTAAAGAATATATACCCGTGAAGATCAGTGAGGGCGACAAAAAACGTGCACTCGAACGGCTCAATGAGTTCCAAAGGCAGTACACTTATTTCCCGGAAACCTATCCGCCTTGCAGGTCCCTTTTTTCTGATCACCAAGGCAGGCTGTTTGTCGTGACCTATGAGCCTGGCGAAAATCCTGGTGAATACATGGTGGATATATTCAACGCTGAGGGCGCTTTCTTTGCACGTGCCAGCTGGAACATCCTCCATGGGAATACACCGATAACCGCTTTTGTTAAATTCGAGCGTCTCTATTGCGTACGCGAAAAACAGAGTGGGTATAAACAGTTCGTGGTAGAGAAACTCGCTTGGAAGTAACACCATTTTTCAACAAATTCCCGAATTCGAATCTTAAAAAAATAGCCAGTGGAGTTTGACTATGACGACTAAACGCCTTATAGTTTATATAAGATAAAGAGGAGTCTGATGTTTCCTTTTCCTTTTGACACCGAGCCTTTTACTGTCGAAGCAGATCTTTTTTATCAGAGAATAGGCAGATTTTTTGCAAAGGTTTTTCTTCTATTCAATACAAAAGAATTCAAAGGACTCGAAAATAAAATACCCGATGGTCCAAACATTATCGTGACCAATCATCCAGCCGCAATCAAAGAGATGATCGGACCAGTGAAAGATGTTGCAATCATCTTTTCTGTGTATGATACGCAGCCAAACCCAAGGCAGTTGAGTTTCCTTGCAAACTATGAGGTTTTTTCAAAAAAGGAATTTGTGGGAACGATCAGTATACATCTTCACCCGATTTTTCGAATACTATTGAAGCCTCTAATCCAACTATTCGTGACATATGCCATTCCAAGAATAAAGGCCTTTGGCGCCATTCCGGTCTATAATTCTGAGTTCGGGGGAAGGAGAGAAACACGCGAGAAGATCAAAGAATGCCTGCTTGAGGGACGAGCTGTTGTTTTTTTTCAGTCCAATGTTCTTCATCAGAGTGAGATTCATCCCAATTTGCAGAAATTCAAAAAGGGAGCCGCCTTTATTGCATACGAGCTTCACCGAAAGCACAGGATGAATATTCCGGTTACTCCTATAAGCATTTATGGGACCGAGGGTTTTATAAGGCCATTCAAGAAAATCCGCGTGAACATTGGAAAAAGCATATTCATAAAATCATTTTTA
>CAZXJE010000087.1:0-4674 GCA_964640835.1 uncultured Eubacteriales bacterium | reverse complement strand
TTGTGGTAGTTCGGATAGGCCGGGCGTTTGGGTTTGGGAACCGGATATTTGGCCAATTCTTCCGTAACAATGGCGATCGCTTTTTCCAGCTGCGGGTCCTTTCCCTGACGAACGATTGCGGGATCGAGTTCAACCTCCTCATCGGGGAAAACACCGATGTTCTCTGCAATCCAATATCCGTCCGGACTCCAGACTCCAGAACTGGGTGCGGTGACCATCCCGCCATCCATAAGTTGAGGAGCTCCGGCTCTGCCCACTAGGCCGCCCCATGTGCGTTTACCTACGAGCGGTCCCACTTTTGCTCTCTTGAAATACCAGGGCATTGCATCGCCGCCTGAGCCTGCAAATTCGTTGATGAGCATGACTTTGGGCCCGAATATGGCTCCCTGGGGTTGGACTTCGTCAACACCATCTCGTGTGGCCACAAGGCTCATCATTTTGCGCTGTAAACGTTCGATGATATCCGTTGCGAGCATTCCACCAGCGTTAAATCTCTCATCCACGATGACTGCCTCCCGACCGACTTGTGCAAAGAAATACCGGTTGAAGTAAGTGTATCCGCCGAAAAATGTATCGGGCATGTACACGTAGGCCACCTTTCCATTGGTCACTTTATCCACATAACGCCGGTTGCCCTCGATCCAGGCAAAATTCCGCAGCCCTGTTTCGCTACTCACCGGGACCACTGTCACATCTTTTGTTTCCTCGAGTTTTGGATTGGAGCCCACCGTGAGCAAAACCTGCTTTCCCGTTTTTCCTTCGAAGAATTTATAGATATTGTCTGTGCCACGGACTTCTTGACCATCTACGGCCAACAGATATTCGCCCTCAAGTACATTCACTCCTGGCTGGGTCAGTGGGGCCTGGAATTGAGGATTCCAATTTTCCCCGCTGTAAATCCGCGCAAAACGGTACCTGCCGTTCTCGATCTTATAATTCGCACCCAATAGACCCGTAGAGACGCGGTCTGCCCGGGGCTGATCGCCTCCGTATACACCAAGATGTCCCACTGTGACCTCACCCATCATATCGGCAAAGAGGTAGTTCAGGTCTTGTCTAGAAGCTACAGAATTCACATAGGGAGCATACTTCTTTATGGCCGCTTCCAGATCCAAACCATGGAGGTTGGGATCGTAAAAGAAATCCCTTTGGATACGCCACGCCTCGTTGTACATCTGTTGCCATTCTTTTCGGGGATTCACCTTGATCTGGATGTTCTCTGTCTTTAGAGCCTTGCCGGACGGCTTTGGCCCTTGCGGTGGAGCTGGAACATCTGCCGGGGGCATGGGACGAAGATCGCCGATATGCCAGCGCCCGCTCTTGCTGTAGAGGTATTTCTTCCCGTTAAAAGCCATCCCAAATGCCCTGACTCCTCTGAGGATCACATCGGCCCTTCGTTCCTTGAGGTCAAAACGGTGCACATCGTTCCTCATTGAAAAGAACGCATCGGGAAGGGGAGGTGTAGATTCTACAGCTAACAGCACTCCATCACTCCCAGTTTGAAGGTCAACATAGTTGCGGGCTGGCATCGGCACTGCCAAGATCCGCTGGAGAATTCCATCCAGATCGATCTGGACTTTGACATCTTTTCCTGGTTTTTTACCTTCAGGGGATTTCTTCTTATCCTGATTTTTTGTGTTATTGGTGGCGTCTTCCTCTTTATCCTTTGCGTTCTCCTCAGGTGCCTTTTCCTCATCACTCTCAGGAACAAACGGGGACGGTTCTGTTTTTGACAGTACTACGAAATAGATGGTCTGAGTCACGCTCCGAAAACCGCTGTGGATGTCTGGCTGCAAAGAGGCGCCCGAATCGATACTGGCAGTAAAGTAAAGATATTTTCCACTCGTATCAAACACCGGATTTCGTGCATCACTCATTCCGTCTGTGATCTGTGTGCTTTTTCCCTTTTCCAGGGAATACACAAAAACTGCCCCTAAGTAGTTATCCAATCGTTTGGTATAGGCAAACCATTTGGAATCGGGTGACCAGTTGGGGATCAGATTATACTGACCCATATAGAACTGAGCTTTGTCTACCTTGACCGGTTTTTTATCTGCGAGGTCGATATAGAAAAGATTCAGATGACAGTCTGTTAGGGCGATCTTTTTACTGTCGGGTGACCAGCGGGGGACATAATAGAACGAAGGCTTGTCATCCAGCGTAATTTTGACCACTTCCCCGAATCCTTTTTGGGGACGGATGTGGAGCTGGTATTCCCCGGATTCATCCGAAAAATAGGCGATGTTCTTTCCGTCGGGGGACCAGGCCGGGTAGCGTTCCATCACGTCTGAAGAGTTTGTAAGATTTCTGAAGTCGCCTTTTTCTGCGGGCACAGTGATAACATCCCCTCGGGCCTCAAAGGCGACTCTGACTGCATTCGGTGATAGACTGGCCGAGGAAAGGCTGTTTCCTACATTGACAAATCTCTCCCGGACTTCGAGTAAATCACCTGCGATGGTGACTGTAAGTTCTTGGGAATTGCCTGAGTTAAGATCATAAAGATGAAGTGAACCGAATTTCTCATACACAATAGCATCTTTCCATGCACCGGCCGATTTTAGGTCCACTCCTTCATTATCCACTAAACGGTTCACATTTTTGGTCTTTATGTCATAAGCGTAAAGCGAAACAGGACCATCCCTGTCTGAGAGAAAATAAACTTTATCTCCGATCCACATTGGATTAAAATCGTTGGAATCTGCACGCGGAAGTTTTTCGATGCTGGAATCTTCCAGCTTTGCGATCCATATAGGAGTGGCCGTTCCACCCCGATAACGCTTCCAAGCATAAAATGCCCGGCGTATGGGGACATAGGCGATATGGCTGCCATCTGGTGAAAAACTGCCTTCAAATCCCATAGGCAGAGGCAATTTTTTGGGGAAGCCACCGGATCTGCTTACAGTGAACAGCTCACGGAATCTGGAGAAGGCCGTGCGGCCGGATGTGAAGAGGATCTCCTTTCCATCCGGAGTCCAACCCAGCATAATGTCAGCAGATGGATGCCAGGTCAGTCGGTGCGGCACTCCGCCTGCAGTTGGGACTGTATAGACATCCACGTTGCCGTCATATTCACCGGTGAAAGCGATGGATGAGCCATCGGGTGAGAAAACCGGATTGTATTCCGATCCTTTTCCGGTCGTCAGCCTTTGAGCGGCTCCCCCCTCACGGGAGACACGCCACAGATCTCCGGCAAATACAAAGACGATGTGAGTGTCGCTGAGCGTTGGTTGCTGCATGAGCAGGGGAGTATCGCCGGGATCTGCTGAAAGAGGCATGCCAATGAAGACTAATAAACATATAATGAGTACAGAAATTCGATGCATCAAACTCCTCCTTAACCTGAATTATTCATAAATTATGCCGACACTAATATCTATTTCTTTGATATGTGCGAGATACATTAGATTTGCTGAAGCAGATATTGCACTCATTTATCACACATGTTTCCCAATTTTATGCCGGCATTATTTACCCTTCGGGTGAGCCGACCTCACCACAAAGTCTTCGTTGTAGCCCACTCGCGGTAGTTTACTACAGCTTCGTGGGCCACTGCCTCGCCTTTGCAGCAATCTCAACTCGTGATTAATCCAGGTTGTTTATTTATATATACATAGAAATATTTTCAAATGTTACGTGCAAAGGTAAGTTATTGTACAACAATTCCATCAAATTTAGGAGCTCGATTGTCGATTTAACAGTGTGTCTAAGGAGCGATCCCACCGTCTTGTCTAACAAGAAAATACCCGACGGTACCAGTAATGCTGAATGGGTGGTCTTCTACTCTTGTGATTTCTACGCGATTTATAAAAATTGTCTCTCCCACTGTTGCCCCTTCCGGGAGAATGGTGAATTTTCCTGGATCATCGACAGCAACATAGAGAGCATAAGTTTTTGGCATCGGATTGTCGATAACAATCTTGAACCTAGTCTCAGAAAGCTGTTCCATCCCAGATACGCGAACGCCATCCCAATAGATCTGTCCCTCAGCATCGTCGATTGTAATACTCACCGTGCTATCATTCTCTTCGTTAGAAATATACTCTCCGACTCGTTCATATATGACCTCTATCGGAAAGTCAGTAAATTCTATTCCGGAAATATCATCTTGGTTGCAGCTTAAGAAACCCAAAGAGATCGACAGCAAAACGGTCATGATCAGAATGTATTTATTGTGGTTATTCATTTTCTAGAACTCCACCATACTATAGTAGCACTAAGCATACTATTTTGATATGGAAAATCAGCTTAGCTTTTTCATGTTTTCCGGTTTGCACAGGTTCTTTTTACTGTTGGCGACACGTCCGCAGTTAAGGCAAACAAACCTGGGCTTAGACACGAGGTCGATATATTCAGCAGGATTTTCTTTGAGTATCTTTTTTCCGACGAGTTTGCAAAGGCTCTTTCCCATTGTTCTTTTTCCTATAAATACTATATTTATTATAGTATTTTATATGAAAATAGAAATTATTTCAAATATACAAACACTCGGGATGTCAATTTTTACAGTGGATGAGCTGCAATCCACCAAAAGTAGGAGGTTAATGGGGGACGGGCCATAGTATTTGTTTTATTATCAGATAGATATATCCATAATAGCCCCTGTTTTTTCTCTTAGAGCGCTATTTTTATAGGTAAAAGCGTTGGTTTAAGGAGGCAGTTGTTTATCCAAAACAT
>CAZXJE010000086.1:0-12606 GCA_964640835.1 uncultured Eubacteriales bacterium | reverse complement strand
AAAAATGTCGATTATAATAATAAAAGTTATAGAACTGGAATGGTCAAATTGGTTCGCCGGGAGAATGAGGTAAATTAATGCAATTGATTTATTTGTGTTAAGTATCGACATTTTTTATGAATAATTCAGAGTAGTTAAAAGTTGTACACTGAGCCGATGACAGCACATTGCTTGCGGATAAAAGCACCCTTCATAATTTTCATTATAGTACTCCTGATGTATTCGTGCTCCAGCCTCCCAGAAATAGAATCGTCGAATGTGCAGACGGGTCTTGCATCATGGTACGGACCAAACTTTCATGGCAAGACCACTTCCAGCAGAGAGATTTACAATATGTATGACATGACGGCAGCTCATCGATCTCTTCCTTTTGGCACTTATGTCATGGTGACGAATATGAATAACGGAAAATCCGTAAAGGTTAAGATCAACGACCGAGGCCCGTTTGTGGAAGGGCGGATCATTGACCTTTCCTTTGCTGCTGCGCAAGTGTTGGACGCCGTCGGCCCTGGTGTTATTCCCGTGAAAATCGAAATTTTAGCGGATGAATCGCCGCCAAAATCCTCACAGAGATACGCTATTCAAGTGGGATCATTTGCAAATAAAGAAAATGCCAGGTCTCTCCAAAAAAAACTCAAAAATACGTTTCGAGATGTTTATGTGTCCGCGTTCCAGACACCCACACAGACCTTCTTCAGAGTGAGAATCAAAGCCACAGATAGAGATGATGCCGAATCGATCACACGAAGGCTCAACAAGGAAGGGTATGTGGCTTTTGTTGTTGAAGAATTTTAAGATAATTCAAATGGATCTCTAGTTTGCATTTTTGAGAGCTTGAGAATAAACTGTCGTATCTGACCAACAAGGTCGACTTATCCAAAAAATGTCCAGAAGGATTCTCTTTTCCGCTTCGATCTTCCATGGGCTCAACGATGCAGCCACAGTCACTGTGCCAATGATCTTTCCGCTTCTCTATAGCCAGCACTCTATCATCACCAAGTATGCCCACATCGGCATTCTTTCAAATCTGGGATTGATGATGACTCTTGTCTGTCAGCTCATCATCGCGCATTATGCCCACAAATACGAATACAGACATATGCTCCTGATTAGCCTTGCAGGAATCTCTCTCTCCCTTGTTCTGATAACATTCTCCTGGTCCTTTTTCACATTGCTGATGTTTTATCTCGTGATGCGCATCTTTGCCAGTTTTTACCACTCTGTGGGTGTCGCGACTGTTTCCATGTCACATCCGGACAAGGCTTTGGATTTTGCCATGGGGGTTCAAAGCGGTTCGGGTAACATCGGTCTGTTTCTTGCCTTTATGGCGACCGGATTTATCGCTCAGAGCTTTGGGTGGCGAACACCTCTTCTCGCACTTGCGGTCATCTTATTTGTTTTGGGGGCGATAAGTTTTCTTGCTGTCAAAAAGATATTGATAATAAATCATGATGTTAAGCCTCCGGACTCTCCTTCTTGGAAACAGGCTATCAATGAAACTTCGATGTATTTCCCCGGGTTTTTTTTCGGAGGTGCATGTTGGGGAACTACGGTTTTCTATGCCCCCTCTCTTTTTCATCACAAATTTCATATCTCGTTGGGTAAGACGGGATTGTACCTCGCCCTTTGGATCGCCATAGGAGCAGTGATGCCTTATCTCTTAGGCTACCTGAGTCAAAAAATCGGCCGGCGGAAAATCATTCTGTTCGGATTTTTAGGATCAACGATCTTTCTTGGACTTCTAGGCCTATCACCTGTGAAAGAACTCACGCTGGTCAGCCTCGTTCTCTTTGGCGCGTTTCTCTTTATGATCTACCCTGCCCTCCAATCTGTTGTGGGAAGCAGAGTGTCTGCTGGTATTCAAACTCAGGCATTCAGTATTGTCGCCAACGTTCAGATGTTCGCTGGTGCAGTCGTTAGTCTCATGGCAGGTTTTCTTTCAGATGCAATGGGAATCAACTCTCCCTTTATCTTTGTCGCTATTATGGGCATCTTTACAACGGCTTACTTCATCATTAGGAAACGATCTCTTTAGCCTGAATTATCAGAATTCGATGAGTCCCATCGTGTGGAGGTCTTGGACAAAGTGAAGGACAAACTCAACATCTGTCTCCCCAAACTCACAGGATACGATGTGCCGGATATCCAACACTGAACGAGAACCATCCATCAGGTTGATAATCTCGTACATTTTAGAGCTAGAATTTATTCCAGCCTTGTCTCTATTTGTCTCATACCATTTCATGTCTTCATCGCTCAATCTTTCCTGCAAGATATTCCTGGGTAAAGGGCCCTTAAATAGGCGTACAGGCCTTATGGAAGAGGCTTTTTTGTATAAATCATTTGGCATGAACTCGATCTCACTTTTATCGTATTTCGTATAAAATATGTCATAGAGAGCAGTGAGTTCATCTTCTTCAAGCTGTGCACGTTTTTTTAACCTCTTTGCAAGTGTCTCTATTTTTATTTTCGTTCCGGTGTTTACACAGAGTTCCTGGGCCTCAAGAACATTTGCCGCTTCAATTTCTGCCTGTAAGCCGGGATATTCCATGACATTGGCGAATAACACGGGTATTGAACTCCGCATATCGGGTTTTAAAGCAAGCTCATGGATAAGGCGGATGGATTGATGTGTCCGTTGAGACAATCTCACGCAAGCCTGATTATAAACTTCCTGGGCAAGTTTGAGCGCATCCGCATCATCGGCATTGGCTAAATAAAGGCAGGCAGCCAAAGCTAAACTTGTGATTCTTTTCAGCTCTGTCGGATCGCACTTGTCAGGTGTGTCCAGGTTCGTATGATGAAAGACATCTCCATGTCCCAGCATTGGTGTTGGGACAGAAAAAAAAGAATCATTGAACATGACGTGATCCGACCCTCCGGAATAATTGTGCACGCGAGGGTTGAAACGGTATTTTGTTCCCCTTGGTGAAAAGAACTCACGCCCTTCCACCCAGCCCAAAAGGCTGACACAGAGGTCATTGATGTACCCGGGCACAGAGTATGGAGAACGAGTGAAATTGAAAGTGGACTCACAGAGAGAGTAATCCTCTCCGATCATATCTAGGTTCAACCCTGCAATACCCCTTTCCCCAATGTCCTGATGTTGGGCCAGATAAGGGACGGTTCCGTGCATCTCAGGCACCCATAAAAAGCGCAATGTCCTTTTTATCGGCGTGACTTCTCCTCGATCGATCAGGTTCCTGGCACTTTTCACCATCTCCATCATGCCCGCTGATCCCGATGCATTATCATTGGCTCCTGGCTTGTAATGATCAAGATGTCCCATGATGATAATCTCTTGTGCTGGAAATTCAATACCAGGGAGCACTGCTTCAAGGACCGGCATATTGCCGTCAAAGAGCTCCGCATCAACGACAGCCTTCATCTTGACTTTTTTCCCTGCATGGATAAAGGAGAGAAGCTCGCGTTCCTGTCGTCTCGAGAGTGAAAAGCCGAACTTTGTATTTGCAGCCTCTTCCGCTGTAGGCGAAAGCCGGTTGAGTTCGATCAAATCAACATACTTGTCGCGTTCCTCTCTGTCTGAAGGTCCGACGATGACACCCGCTGCCCCCCTTTTGAGAACGGCCATGCGGTGCACTGTGGCACCATCGCCCCCTCGTGCAAAAACGATCTTGCCTTTAACATCTACTCCCTGATAGTCTTTGTCCGATTTTCCATGACCTACATATATGACTTCTGCCTCGGTTGTGCCGCCCTGTGAATAAGGCATCAAGCTGACCGCTTGATCAGAAAATCGAGATAAAAGTTTCTTTGTCGGCTCCACAAGCCAAAGTTCCGCTTCCCTTACACGCCACCCCATAAGAGAATTCCAAAGAAAACTTTTGGTTTGTCCGTCAGCCCTGTATGTGTGGATGTTTACATCCTTGATCCCCATCTGTTTTAATTCTTCAGCCAACCATACTACACATCTGTTATAATCCGATCCTTCTCCCCCACCCCGGATACGGTGATACCGGGAAATTTTCGATACCATATCCCAGGCTCTCTCTCCAGAAACTTCATTCTGGACGGCCTTTAGCAAATCTTTATCCAAAAGAGATTGGGAATCTTGGGCAGCCCATCCAAAATTAAAAATTAGGACCAGAGCTGCAAACAGAAGAATGAATCTATGGATCTGCATTGGCTTTCTCCTTTTCTCTGTTGAGACTTTTACTTTTAAGTTTAATAGAAACGAACTCACTGTTCTCAAGAGGTAAAAATGCTCTAGACTACTCTATGCCAAACTAAGTTGTATTTGGTCTTAAGATTTTCCCGGGCAGTTTACCAGTCCATTTGCCCTTGTCCAGGACCAATTCGCCGTTTATGAAGAGATATTCGACGCCTTCACTGTATTGATGAGGATTGGATATTGACGTTCTTGTCTCTATGTTTTCCAGGTCAAAGATGACAATGTCAGCCTTGTAGCCTTCTTTAATCCAGCCACGGTCCTGCCAGCTCATGATTTCTGCAGGGAGAGAGGTCTGGGAGCGAATCACATGGGGTACAGATACAGACTTTCTCTGCAGAGCGTATTTTTTTATTTTATGGAGAAATGTCGAATAGGAACGAATGTGGGCCAGCCCAATCCCGTAATACGGTGTAACTCCATCACTTCCCGTACCGACGTATTTCTTCTTCATGATGTACTCAATATCTTCTTCGCACATCTGTAAAGGAATGATCTTTGCTCCCATGAGTTCTAGTTCGATTGCCGCATCGGCTATAGATATTCCTTTTAGGTCAGCGACTTGTTTGATAGATTTTCTTTCTAGATTTTTCTCTACACACATTCCGACAATAAATTGATCTGCCCCGATCAGGTTCTCTATGTATGTAGTAATCTCCCTCCGGATCTTTGCAGCTTCATCCGGATTTTTCATACGTTCTAAAAAGAACATCCTCGATCGGGGATTTTCAGGGCCAAAGAAATCTCCCGTGCTCACCAAGCTCCTGGACACCAATTGAACAAGTCTTTGTCTTGGCAGCTCATCGAGGTACTGTTGATGGTTTTTGCCAATAGGAGTGTATGGCGTAATCTTAGTGTAGAGGTCGATCAACTGAGAATCTCTGAGTTGGTCGAAGATTTTATCGATGTCTGACGACGATAGCCTTGGAACATCTGAATCCCCTATCCATGTCGAACGAGGGATAGGACTTCTGTATGGATTTCCGTTAGCGAATTGATAGGGATACTGATCTGCTGTTATAGTTAATCCTGTTGCATTAGCCTTTTCTATGATTGTGCACGCTTCCTGCACAAGCCCCCAATTATCTTTCCCCATGACCTTGAAATGGGATATATGCGTGGGTACATTGGCTTGTTTGGAGATTTCGATGGCTTCTTGGATCGCATCGAGGAGTCTGTTGCGTTCGTCACGGATGTGCGTATGATAAATCCCTTTGTAGGGAGAAATGACTTTGACGAGTTCGATAACCTCATCTGTCTTAGAGTACCGGCCGGGTAAGTAGATCAGGCCTGTGGATAATCCATGTGCACCCTGGTCCATGGCTTCTTTGACCAGAGCTTTCATCTTTTCCAGCTCTTGCGGAGTGGGAGCCCTATTCTCCATCCCCATAACGATTTGTCTGACTGTTCCATGACCGACAAGCAAAGCGGCATTGGGAGCGATTCCTTCCTCTGTCCACCTTTGGATCTGATCTTCAGCCTTTTCTACGATGGGCCAAGCACTTCCGCCACATTGTCCAACGATAACAGAAGTGACTCCTTGTTTCAGAAAATTGATGACAGCCCTGTTCTCGGGAAAATACATATTGCGATCCACATGTGTGTGGAGGTCGATAAATCCCGGACTCACATAAAGGCCACGGGCATCAACAATAATTTTCGCATTCCTCTTGATCGATTTAGCGATTTTTACGATCGTATCACCCCGTATAGCGATATCGGCAATTACGGCATTTTTTAAAGATCCATCAAAGATCCTTCCGTTCTTGATGAGAACATCGTAAGAATCTGCGCTGATATCGTTCCCCCAACTGGGAAGGCCAAAAAGAATGACCAGCATAGTGGTCAAAACAGAACATGTGGTTAAGATTTTTTTTCTCATTGTACCTCCTCGATTTACATACCTCATTAGAACTAGACTGACTTATTCATTAAAGCTGCTGCCAAATATATACTCCAAAATCATTCAATCATTCGTTTCGGTTCCTGTATCTATCGAGCAGCTCGGTGTAAACAGATGATAAATCCATTTCCTTTCCATCGATGAACACGTGTTTGATGTTGGTTCTCATCTCAAGGATATCGCCATCAGTCAGTACAATGTTTGCGATCTTTCCCTTTTCTAAGCTTCCTACTTTGTCATCGATGCCAAAGATCTGTGCGGGATAAATCGTGACGCCCTTCAACGCTTCTTTTTTGTCCAGTCCAAATGCCGCGGCTTTGGCGGCATGATATGGCAAATCCTTAGCCACGGAAGCACTCTGCGAAGAAAACGCAAACCGGACTCCCGCTTTTTGAAGCACTGCAGGATTTCTGTAAAGAGAGTCATATCCATCCTCCCATTTTGGTGGCATGGCATACAGAGACCCAAAGATTACAGGTATTCCAGCCTCCTTGATCTTACCGGCAACCTTCCAACCTTGAGAGACTCCAAAAAATATGGCTTTGATGTTTTCATTTTGGACGAATTGAATGGCTTCAAGAATATCTTGTGCAGAATGGACTGATATCATAACAGGCAAGTCGCCATTGATAACAGGCAACATGAACTCAAGTTTTTCGTCAAACTCAGGAAGAACGAGCATCATATTTTTTTTTGCTGCAATTTTTTGTTTTTGGTAGGTTCTTGCTTTGTGAAACAATTCCTTGAGTTCTGTGATCTTTTTAGAAGCGGGCTGCCGCTCCTGCGTTGCAGCACTTCTTCGGGATCTGACCATGCCAGGAAGCTCAATATGCATTGCGACTGACTTTTTGATGACCATTTCGTCCGGTGTCATTCCCTCAAGCCTGATCAATCCGCTCTGGCCTGCCACTAAACCTCCTGATGGGACAATGAGCGCGGTTGTTATTCCATTCGACCGAGAAACAGGAATGTGCATCGAATCAGGCCGCAACGCTTCAACGGTCCTGACTTGCGGATTGATATCACCAGTCTCTCTGTTGTCGATAGTGGCCTGCACCGATCCGATCTCGTACACGCCGAGATAACAAGCACTATCGATCATGCCGGGATAGGCACGGAGACCGTTGGCATCATAGATCCTTGCACCCGCAGGAATAGTAATGTCACGTCCGATCTCTTCGATAAGACCATTTTTAATAACAATGGTACCTCCAGGAATGTCCTGGCCGACAACTGGGATTATAGTGACATTTTTGATGGCGATGACTTTAAGACTTTCTTCTCGACCGGTCGCATAGCAGGCAATAAGAAGTAGGGTGACTGAAAAGATAATAAGTTTCCTGTTCATTTTGGCTCTCCCTTCTTCTGACTCTCTATGTCTTTCTCTTTTTTCTTTTTTGTCATTTCCTCCTGCTCTTGTAGGTACTGCACCCTGTCAAAATAGACTTCCCCTTCGATTATTGTCATGTCGCACCGTGTATAGGCACTCATAGGATGCTCGTTAAAAATGGCGATGTCTCCGTGTTTTCCAGCTTCCAGGCTGCCGACGATTTTGTCAACACCCAGTTGGATCGCCGGATTGATAGTCACAAGCCTTAAGGCTTCATCCTCAGTGAGTCCCCCGTATTTCATCGCTTTTGCCGCATCGTTGAACAGTCTCCGGATCCGCTCACTACTGTCTGAGTTTATTGAGACGAGAACGCCTTGTTTTGTGCAGTATCCAGCATTGTAAGCAATGCCCTCTGCAGCCTCTACTTTATACGCCCAATTATCCGCAAAAATGGAAATGCCTATGTTTTCAGCCGCAATCTCTTTGGCGATCTTGTACGCCTCCCAAGCATGTTCAAAACATATAATCTTAAAACCAAATTCTTTAGAAAGCTTGATAAACTCGAGTGTCTCATCAGACCGGTATGTGTGACAGCGTGCATACATATCTCCTCTGAGCATATCGGCCAATGCTTCCATCTTCAGGTCTTTCCTTGGAGGGATAAGAGTGGTTGACGCTTTTTTGGATCTCTTTGCTTTTTTATACCGGTCCCACTGCTCCATGTAATTCTGCGCCTTGAGAAACTCGCGGCGAATGATCGCGTTCACACCCATACGAGACTGAGGATACCGGATTGTTGTTGCCCGACCAGACCGGTTAGCCTGTTTGGGATTTTCTCCTAGAGCAAACTTGAGCGTTCTGTATGCTTCATGCACCACCATCTCTTCGGACGTCTTTCCCCACTTTGTCTTGATGACAATATTCTCACCCCCGATGGGATTCCCGCTCCCATGCATTGTGTGAGTCATCGTTACACCGCCAGTTATCGCTGTGTATATAGATGTATCCTCGGCATTGAGGACATCTCGCATTTTAACTTCAGAAGATATTGTCTCTCCGCTTTCATTGGTTCCGGATAGGCCTATATGCGAATGGGAATCTATGATTCCTGGCATAACAAATTTTCCTGTGGCATCGATAATTTTCACGTTCTCTGGTGTCTGGATGCTTTGTCCGATTTTTTTTATTTTGCCAGCCATTACAAGTATATCGCCATTCAGGATCGTTCCCTTGGTCACAGTCAAGATCGTGCCATTCTTTATAAGGAGGTTCTGGGCTTGAAGTGTACTCGCATATAGAATGAAACCTATCACCAAAACATTGAATGAAATTGTTTTATGCAGGTTCTTCATGGTTTTTCTCCTAAAAAAATGACTCCGGTATTCTTTTCGCTCTTAATTGCGCACTGCCTTGCGTAAAAGATAAGCTTCCTTCAATATTATCTGTTTCCGCCGTTCCACTGAATTCCATGCTTATCGATTCTCCCATGATGTTTGCTGTAATCGTGAAAGTCAGGTCTTTCCCGCGTAAAATGCCGTTATCGATCTCCCACTTCCCCATCTCTGTTGAGATCGTTCCGCTCACTTGATTCCCATCCTGTATGAATTCAATGGTGGATTCCATGTTTCCCATTGCACTCGCTAATTCAGCCTGCCATTTTCCTGATATATCCGTTTGAGCTTCCGTTGCCTTCGATTTTTCTGAAGGTTGTTCGATTATGAATGAGAACCCATCTACAAACACTCTTTTCACCTGGGATTTTTCATCAAATATCTCACCAGATGTCAAGATAATGTTGGCGATTTTTCCTTTTTCAAGGCTGCCGAGAATATTATCAATGCCGAGCGCTTCGGCCGGATGGATCGTCATAGCTTTAAGAGCTTCATTCTTTGGCAAACCAGCTTTGATCGCTTTTTTTGCATTCTTCAGTATATCGGCAGGCTTGGATAGGCCATTTGATGTCAACGCGAATGGGATTCCCTCCTTATAAAGGTTAAACGCATTCGCCGGATAGATCTCTTCTTCGGCTTTTTTCTTCAAGTCTTCACCCTGATTGATGTATTTGCTCGTAAAAGGAGGGGTGAATTTCAAGGAGACCAACAGCGGTGCTTTGGTCTTTTTTAATAGCCCGGCAACTCTCCAGGCCTCGTTGGCTCCGCTGATATAAGCTTTAAGCTTAAACTCATCGGCGAGACGAACAGCTCTCTTGATATCCTCAAGGTTTGCACAGTTGAATACGATCGGTTTTTTATTAACGACATAAGGAATAAGAGTTTCAAGAAAAGGATTGAATTCAGGCCTTTTAAGGCCAATGGGTGACTTGGTATATTGTGTGGTGTGAAAATAATAGTGCTCGGTATCGAGAAAAGTCTGGCGGAGGACTGACATTGTACCCATCAAACTCGAGGGGTATTCTCCCCTGGACATGACAAAATTGATGTGAAGACCAAAAGGATTATCCAGGACCATTTGTTTTTTCTTATCACTATTCAAATTAACGATCACACTCTGCCCTGCAAAGATATTTTTATCTGGCGCCAAACAGGCGGTTGTGATCCCAATTTTTCTTAGTCCCTCAAGGACAGTCTTTTTCGGCATAAAATGGTCGAATGCCATAAAATCTGCTTTCTGCCAACTTGGGCTGCCTCCCGGTAGTGTAGAGGGATCTTGTCTTTGTGATTGAGGTTCAGGTTTCGGGCTAACAAGCATGAGTTTCGAATGCGCGTCGATCAGTCCGGGATAGGCATACAGTCCCTCAGCTTTGATAATTTCCGCCTCTTCCGGAATAGGAATATTTGCCTTCGGACCAATTGCCTCAATCAAACCATTCCGGATGATGATCACTCCGTTATCGACCTGTACGCCATTAACAGGAAAAATCGTGCAATCCACAATGGCATACGTAGGATTGAGTTCAGCTGAGGATAGATTAGAGAAGGCAAGAGAGATGAAGAGGACAACGACTAAAAGTATTTTTAAAGGTTTCATGTTCCTCCTTTCAGATAGAAGTTCTTGTATATATACACATCCCACCCACACCTAAACTTTGTATGACGAATAATATTAACAAATTCAAATTCTTACGTAAATATAATTAGCAGCATTTCCAAATCCGTGTTGTTTTTGAATGCTCAGTAGCGTTGTTGAGCGATCAGATTGTGTTATGGAAAAAACCGTGAGAAGGGATGGGTGGAAATTGCTTTTTTTGTAGGGTCCGTTCCCCAAACGGACCGTTTGGAAAACGGTTTCTACATCGAAACAGAGCCTACTGTTTTCCCGTTATTCGTTTTTGATAGCATATAATCTGATCACTCGGTTTGACTTGATCACGGATTAGGATATGCAAACTACAGGGATTGAACATTTTGAAGTTATTGCTTAGTATGGGTTGAAAGAATATGAGAAAAGGCGTTCAGAAGCTCTACACGGAAGTTGCGGAAACGTATGAGTCTATCAATCATATTCTGACGTTTGGCCTGGATATTTTATGGAGAAACAAAGCCTCGCGAGAAATCACGCGTACGGAGGGCCAGTATTGGTTGGATGTATGCAGTGGGACAGGAGAGATGACGCGCAACCTTTCTCAAAGAGCAGACGCCTCAACGAAAATATATTCCGTAGATTTTAGTTTCCCGATGTTATCCCGAGCAAAAAAGAAAAATTTTAAACATCACGTCAATTTTACGATTGCCGATGTAGCTCATCTTCCTTTCCCAGATGAAACGTTCGACCTTGTAAGCATTTCTTTTTCTATGCGCAATTTAAACCTGAATCGCAACGAGTTGCTGGCTCATCTAAGAGAATTCTACCGTATTCTTAAACCTGGAGGACAATTTCTCAACCTCGAAACAAGTCAACCCTCATCAAAATTTCTCCGAAAGACATTTCATTTCTACATCAGAAAGGTCGTCCGGCCTATAGGTTCGTTCCTGTCGGGATCTAAAGCGGGGTATGGATATCTTGCTTATACAGTTCCCCGGTTCTATCCTCCTGAGGAATTCTCTTCTTTGATCCTCGAGGCCGGATTTCGAAGGGCTAAACACCGCTCAGCTTTTTTGAGATTTGCCGCTATCCATCTTGCCACCAAATGACTTGGCATATGAACATTCAAAAGGTTTACGCAGCAAGCGATATTGAGTATGATATAAGGCCCTTTTAAAGGAACTGAAAATCATGTTTAAGACAGCGCTCAACATACTCAAATCGACGGTTGGGATCGAGACCAACAATAAAAAACTTCTTCCTCCCATCACGTTCGATATTGAGGTGAAATCACTTCTCACAGATTTCCAGCGCGTGGAGCGGATTCCTTACACAGAGGATCTTGACGGTTATATAAGGATCCTTGAATCACAAGAATCTCCACACTATGAACGGCACGGCAAAGGATATTTTTTTTCCGGTCCATTCGAGGAGCTTTCCCATACGGCTTCCGATCTAAGATTTTCCTTTTGGGGGAATCAGGGTTTTTTATACCGCTATACCCTATATCTTCTCGAGAAATACCACAAGATTTACAATCTTCATGCTTGTGCTCTTTTTGATCAGAAAGATCATTCCCTCTATCTCATCATAGGAGGAGCGGGAAGCGGGAAGACCGTCTATCTGCTAAGCGGATTAGCAAAAGGTTTGCAGCTTTTCTCCACTGAAACAGTGCATTTTTGTTTACAAAAAAATCAGATCGAGTGGTTCAAGGGCTCTCAAGTTGATAATGTCCGATTCGGAACTCTCGTCCACGATTTCCCCCAATTCCTCCCTGATGTAAAGGTACCAGCGCCGGAAAAACTTTGGCAAGAAAAAATTGCGCTTGACCTATCCTCGTATGCCACTGACTTTGAAACCCTCAAAAATACCGGAGCTGTATACATCCTTTTTCCTCATCTAGAGGAAGGACGGAAAGGATTTGTCCAAAATACGGTCAGTGACGCTAAAAAGTCCAGTAAATTCCTATTCGATAACATCTCGCAGAAGATCGTGGAAACCACAATTCTGTATGATCAAATTCCCGTTTTAGGTCTAGACGATAAAGATATGGCACGATTAAGATTAGAGAGTGTTATTAAGTGCGTGAATCATCCTTCGATAACTCAGATCGTATCGATCCTATCGAATCCTCGGGAGTGCTGGGGCAACCTTTTGGCCTAAATAATTCAGCTTAAAGATGGATTATTCACGGACCAAGGT
>CAZXJE010000085.1:1813-12611 GCA_964640835.1 uncultured Eubacteriales bacterium | reverse complement strand
CATTATATGTTTGTAATAATAAGTATCGACATTTTTTATGAATAGTACGGATAAAAGTGCAACTTAATAGGTGAAAATTCGTATATAGAAGTGATGGGGATGGAAATTTAAGGTAGGTGGGCAATGAAGCTTATCACAAAAATCGGAATCCTCATTATAGCCGTCGCACTTTCCTTCCTCGAGTTCAACTGGATTGCGTGCTGCTCCGGATGTGTGGATGTCATCAGTCAAAAACCGCAGACAAATTTCGAGATCGTTGTGTACGCAGACAACAACCTTGAACAAACAGGCGTTTCACACACACAATTTTAAGATGTGCATTTGCGTAAGATACACCAGTGATAATAGAAACTACCCTGTAAGCACATATTGAGTAACCGTGTCAAAAAGTTTAAGACTTTCCGTGTGCCGAAAGTTACATATTCCGTCTGTACTGTCCCCCAACCTCATACAACGCCTTGGTGATCTGACCGAGAGAACAAACCCTAACCGAATCCATGAGTTCGGCAAAGATATTCTCCCCGGAAAGAGCAGCCTTTTGGAGCCGCTCGAGAGCCGCAGGAGCTTTCTTAGCGTTTCGAGATTGAAAGTCAGCGAGGCGTTTGAGCTGTGATTCGATCTCTTCTTTTGTAGCCCTCGCCAGCGGAATACCTGCAAAACCTTCTTGTGACTCAGCCGCATCCGGGTCTCTGAACGTGTTGACTCCGATTATGGGTAGATCTCCGGTGTGTTTGAGCATCTCATAATGCATCGACTCTTCCTGGATCTTGCTCCTCTGAAACCCTGTTTCCATGGCACCCAAGACACCTCCGCGTTCTGAGATCCTGTCGAATTCCGTGAGCACGGCTTCCTCCACCAGATCCGTCAATTCATCCACGATGAAACTGCCCTGATTCGTGTTCTCATTTTTGCCCAATCCCCACTCCCGGTTGATGATGAGCTGAATAGCCAGAGCCCGTCGCACAGACTCTTGGGTCGGGGTTGTGATGGCCTCATCGTAGGCGTTGGTGTGAAGGCTGTTGCAGTTGTCATAAATGGCACAGAGAGCCTGGAGTGATGTCCGGATATCATTGAACTGGATCTCCTGGCTGTGGAGAGATCGCCCCGATGTCTGGATGTGGTACTTTAGCATCTGCGTCCGTTTGGACGCCCCATACTTCTCGCGCATGGCAATAGCCCAAATCCGCCGGGCCACACGCCCGATAACCGTGTATTCCGCGTCCATCCCGTTCGAAAAGAAAAACGAGAGGTTGGGGCCGAAACTGTCCAGAGGCATCCCACGGGAGAGGTAGTACTCGACATACGTAAATCCGTTGGACAGAGTCAGGGCGAGCTGTGTGATCGGATTGGCACCTGCTTCGGCAATGTGATAGCCGGAGATAGAAACCGAGTAGAAATTCCGCACGTTGTTTGTGACAAAATATTCCTGGATGTCTCCCATCATCTTCAGGGCAAACTCGATGGAGAAGATACATGTGTTCTGCCCCTGATCCTCCTTGAGTATGTCTGCCTGGACTGTTCCCCGGACATTAGACAAAACAGAGGCACGGATGGTTTTATACTCTTCTTTGGTGGGATCTTTTCCATGTTCGGCGACAAAAGCATCCACTTTCTGGTCGATAGCAGCGTTTAAAAACATTGCCAGGATGATGGGAGCGGGTCCGTTTATAGTCATGGAGACAGAGGTGTTGGGAGCACTCAGGTCGAATCCTCCATAGAGAACCTTCATATCATCCAGCGTGCAGATGCTCACTCCAGACGTTCCCACCTTGCCGTAGATGTCCGGACGTCTGCCCGGATCGCATCCATACAGAGTGACCGAATCAAAGGCTGTGGATAGGCGTTTGGCCTCATAATTGGCAGAGAGGAGCTTGAATCTTCTATTCGTTCGGGCCGGGTCTCCCTCGCCAGCGAACATCCGCGTGGGGTCTTCCCCAACTCTTTTCAGAGGGAAAACTCCTGCAGTAAAAGGAAAATATCCGGGGATGTTTTCTCTTCTCAAATACCTGTATATCTCGCCAGGGTCTTTGAAGGTGGGAAGGGATATCTTCGGGATCTTCTGATGAGCCAAAGATTCGGTGTACAGGGGCTGTCTGATCTCACGGCCCCGCACTTTATAAACAAGCTTATCCCCTGAGTAAGTTTTTTGGATTCCCTCCCATTCGGAAAGAAGTCTTTTCGTGTCCTCGTTGACATCTTTCTCAGCTCTTGTGACTTCCTCTTTCAGTTGAGAAAGGAGTTCTTTACGGTTGCCAGCCATCGACTTTCCATCAATCGCCTTTGCGCTTTCTCTGAGATGCCAGACGCGGCGCACAGCCTCCGCCTGAACCTCAGTCTGCTTATGGTAGTGCCGTACCGTTTCCGTGATCTCAGCGAGATATCGGATTCGTTCCGGGGGAATGGCTACAGTTTTGGATGTAGAGGTTTTTGCGCCAGTGTGTGGAAAATGGGATTCAAAGCTCACGCCAGTTTTTTCACGGATAAAATCCAGGATCGCGAGATAGAGAGAAGTCACACCGTCGTCATTAAATTTAGAGGCGATCGTTCCAAAAACAGGCATGTCCTCCAATTCTTTGTCGAAGGCATCTCTGTTCCGCTGGACCTGCTTCTGCACGTCCCGGACCGCATCTTCTCCCCCTCGTTTTTCATACTTGTTGACGGCCACGATATCTGCATAATCCAGCATATCGATCTTCTCGAGCTGAGTAGCAGCGCCGAATTCACTCGTCATGACATAAAGTGAAAGGTCTGCCAATTCGACGATCTGGGAATCTCCCTGCCCGATTCCCGCTGTCTCGACAAAAATGAGATCAAAACCAGCTGCCTTGAGCACCAGGAGAATTTCGGGTAGTGCTTCTGGGACTTCCATGTTTGATTTCCGTGTGGCTAAGGAGCGCATATAGATTCTGGGAGATCCGATAGCATTCATCCGGATCCTGTCACCGAGAAGGGCTCCACCGCTCTTTCGTCTGGAAGGATCACAACTCACGATGGCGACACCGCAATCCTTTATATCTCGAAACAGACGCAAGACGATCTCGTCGGTCAACGACGATTTCCCCGCCCCTCCGGTTCCTGTGATCCCGATAACTGGAATCGTTTTTTCGCCCAGTTTATTCGACAGATCATCTCGGAGTTTGCCGATATTACCGTCCTCTTTTGCCTTTGCCAACTCTACAGCGGTGATCAGCCTCGCAATCAGGAGCTTGTTATCGGAAGAGAGGCTCTCCAAATCGAAGGAATCCGTGTCCACCGTTGAGAAATCCAGACTCTTTACCATGTGGTTGATGATCCCCTGAAGCCCCCACTTCGTCCCATCCTCCGGTGAATAGATCTTTGCCACCCCATACTTCTCGAGCTCTTCTATTTCCTCAGGGATGATAACTCCACCCCCTCCGCCAAAAACTCTGATGTGAGAAGCTCCTCTTTCCCTCAAAAGGTCAACCATAAACTTAAAAAACTCGATGTGACCACCCTGGTAACTGGATACAGCAATTCCCTGAGCATCTTCGTCTATGGCAGCGTCAACGATCTCTTGGACAGACCTGTTGTGCCCGAGATGGATCACTTCTACACCCGTACTCTGAAGCAGTCGGCGGACAATGTTGATCGAAGCATCGTGACCATCGAATAGAGAGGTGGCTGTCACCACCCGGATATTGTTCTGGGGAGCGTACGGTTCCGTTTCATAGCTCATGGCTTCTCCTTTTTTTCACCCATAGATTTTCCCAATATAAAATCTGTCTGAATCTGAATGTAATCCTCGATCGTGTAACGGGAGGACAAATACCATCGCCGGAATGTCCACATGTGTCCGAGCACGACAATGTTGTGCGCTATCAATTCGATGGATTCTTTATCCATCCGGGACAATTCGCCGCTGGACACCAAAACTTTGAGCGCATTCACGAATATATCCGTCAGCCTAACTTCGTTCTCCAGAACTTTTTTTTGCCAGTGGAGGGGGAGCGTATTTGTTTCCTGATAAATGAGCAGGATGTGGTCGCTCATCCTGTGACAGACGAGAAAGTATTCACGAATCATTGCCGCCAGGACATCCCGGCCTCCCGATGCCTTACGGAGGGCCTCAGCAACACCCTGTGCGACCTCTGCATGGATGGCATCACAAACCAGGTAGAGGACATCCTCTTTGGACCGCACATACTCATACAGCAATCCAATGGAAATGCCTGTTTCTCTGGCGATCTCCCGGGTCGTCGTCCGGTGAAATCCTTTTGCGATAAAAAGCTGGACAGAGGCGTCCACAATCTGACGACGTCTCTGACGGACAAGCTCGGGATCTTTGATATACGTGGGGATATCTTTTGTTTCAGAAAGTGTCTTAGCCATGGGTATATTGAGCGAGCGCTCAATCAATGTACCACAATAAATTCTTCGCTGTCAAGTATTTTTAATGCCCTTTCCGATGGAATAGGCATCCCCGAGAAATTCTCCAATACCATAATATTTTCTACTCTCCGGGGCAAACAGAACAGCCTTGACTTTATCTATCTCCGGAGTTCCCTTCTCATCAAGAACAGAAGTGTCGGCTTTCACGTCGAGGATCTCCCCGATGAATTGTGTATGGAGTCCGATCTCAAAAGTATGGAGCAGCTTACATTCCAAGATCAAAAGAAATTCCTCGATGTAGGGGGCATCTACAAGGCTGCTTCTCACCGGCTGGAGTCCGGCTGCTGCCAATTTGTCCTCGGTTTTTCCGGAGGCCATCCCAAAATAATCCGCCACACGAAGATGTGCCTCGGAAGGAATGTTGATGGTGAACGCCTCCCTTTTAACAATGTTCCAGTACGTGTATGTGGCTTTCCTAAGAGACACAGCCACACAGGGCGGCCTTGAGCAACAGATGCCTCCCCAGGCAACTGTCATAGCGTTTGGTTTTCCCTCTTTATCGTAAGTCCCAACAACAAACACAGGAGTGGGATACACGATCGTTTTTGGACCTAGTGATTCTTTCATTGGAACCCTCCTGAGATTAAAAACTAATCTTTCATATTTATTTTAACCTCTTAATCAGATATAAACTAGCTTACATTGTGGAATAGACATTCTGAATCACAAAGAACTTTAGTGCAACGCATCAATAAATACTTTCGCCAGCTCTTCCGGGGAGATGCGGTTCAAGGTGACGTTTGTCTTCATAAAAAATCCACCCTCTTCCTCTGCCGGTGGAGGGATGTGTATATTTTTCTGCCGCAACTTTTGTTTGAATTTTTGTAGATCAACTCCTTTAACATAAAGCTTAAAGATATTCGTTCCATTGGACAATTTTTCGATGCGGAAGGCCTCTTTTGTTCCTAGAAGTTCAAAAAACCTTTCCGCTTTCTCTAGGGCCTTGGCA
This sequence comes from uncultured Eubacteriales bacterium, assembly GCA_964640835.1. GTDB lineage: Bacteria > Acidobacteriota > Aminicenantia > Aminicenantales > Aminicenantaceae > WTAW01. Next base: position 7,252 of record CAZXJE010000085.1, on the reverse strand, counting down.
TAATCATCTATAAAATTGTGGGCATAATGGAGTGCAACCGCTGCGAAAGGCCACACCTGTGGCATTCCTCCACCGAACATCCTCCGCAGATGAAATAAGTCCTTGGTGAACTCTTTGGTTCCAGCTAGGATCGCCCCGGATGCGGCATTAAAGGCTTTGTAAAGAGAGGTGTAGACCGTGTCGAATTCGGCGGCGTACTCGGAAGGTGGAATGCCACTATGAACAGAAGCAATGAACAGGCGGGCCCCATCCAAGTGCATTCTTATTCCTTGTTCCCGCGCAAAGGCCGATATCTTTTTCATCTCTTCAAAATCAAACATCTCCTCCCGCATCCGGCGGACAGGCGTTTCGATAGAGATGACTCCGACTCGGGATAGGACTCTCTCTAAATTCACTTTCCTTATGGTTTTTTCCACTTCCTCAAGGGTAAACATCGCTCTTTGGGGAGCAAGGGGGATCAGATTGAGGCCGCTGAGGATTTGAGCACAATCACCGGAATCATTGTAGATGTGGCTTTCTGCCTGGACGATCACCTTATTATCTTCGCCCGCTAATTTCCGGAGGGCAATGTGATTAGCCAGAGTCCCGGTGGGCATAAAAACAGCGCTTTCCTTCCCGAGCAATTCAGCGAACGTGGTTTCGAGCTTTTCCACCGTGCCGCCTCGTGAATAATTATCTGCCTCGATCGATCCCGTCTCCGCTAATTCATACAAAAGCCGGGAGTATTCCAGAGGCGACAGGTCTATTCCGTCCCTTGTGAATTTAACCGCTTTCTCCATCCGGTTGAGAGAATTTGTCTTCGAAGGCTCCAAAGACAACACTCTGGCATCGAGCATTCCACCGATTCCTGCCAATCCCCCCATTTTGACAAAATCCCGCCGGTTGATTTCGAACATTGGACTGTTACCTCTTCATGTACTTCTCAAACCAGGCCATGAGATAGAGCTGCTGGAGCAAGCGGTGAGAAGGCCGTCTCCACCCGTGGAATTCATCCGGCATGCGAACGAGAAGGGTATCCTTTTTCAGTATCTTCAGGGCGCGATAGTATTCTTCGCTCTGGGACATCGGCGTCCGCAGGTCCGCTTCTCCGGTCATGACCATGGTAGGAGTTGTGACATTGGCCACATAGTGGAGAGGGGAGCGTACAGCGTAGAGCATCGGATCTTCCCATGGATACTTTTCGAACTGCCGGTACCAGTCTGATCCATCCGTTGTACCCACAAACGAGTGCCAGTTGATTACGGGTCTCATTGAGACAGCCGCCGTGAAACGGTCTGTGTGACCGACCAGCCAGGCGGTGAGCACACCTCCCCCACTACCGCCACATACAAACAGGTTGTTCTCATCGATGAAGCCCTTTTCGATCGCCGCATCCACACCGGCCAGCAAGTCATCACGGTCCTTCCCAGGATAGGAGAACTGGATCCCGTTCACAAAATCCTGGCCATAACCTGTGCTCCCCCTTGGATTCATATACAAGACCGCATAACCTTCAGCAGCAAAATTCTGCCATGCCCAATTGAAGCGCACAGTATACATGGACCAGGGTCCTCCGTGAATCCACAGGAGCATAGGGTATTTTTTGTTGGGATCGAATTCAGCGGGTTTGATGAGCCATCCCTGTAGGTCAAGGCCGTCTGGAGATTTGAACCACATCTCTTCCACCACTCCAAGCTTCACACCCGCCAGCACATCCTCGTTGACATCCACGAGCTTTATAAACTTTCCAGGATTCTTCATGTTGAAGGTCACCAGGTATCCGGGCTTATGGAACCTGGATAGAGTCGTTGCAACCTGGCCGTTTTGAGCCAATGACAGATCATAAAGATAGTGAACGCCCTCTGTAATCCTCTTGATCGCTCCGGATTTCGCCACAAAGTAAATATTCGACTCTCCCCTCTCCCGCATCATATAGTACACTCCCGAGTTGTCTTTGGCCCATGTGATACTCGATGGGGAATTGGGAAGATCCCCAGCCCATAGCTTCTTCTGGTTCCCATGAATGTCCATGAGATAGATGCTCGAAAGATGGCTAGTGTAGTTCTTATCGTCATGGCCCGTGTAGGCGATCCATTGTCCATCCGGGGAAATTCTTGCACCCCTGTCCGGTCCCTTCCGGTCCGTTAGGGTTTTAATTTCGAGCGTATCGAGGTTCACAGAGTAGATTTCACTGTCGCGACGCAAGTATTCCGCATCGGGTTTCCGAATGGCGCTGAAATAGATAACCTCTCCATCTCGCGACCACAGCGGGTCGTTGTGGGAGTAATCTCCGGATGTCACTTGCCTGGGCGTCCCGCCCAATTGCGAATCGAGGATAAATATATGGTTGTATCCCTTAGGATCAGGTCCTCTTCCGTCTGAGGCCCAGCTCAAACGATCTACAATAACGGCAGATTTCGCCATCTTCGCTCCTTTGGGGAATTTCGGCAGATTCACCTCCAAGATGGGTTTTTTGTCGGGAATGAAGCAGGTGAATGCCAGCATCTTTCCGTCAGGAGACCAGATCAGGCTGCTCGGGGCACGTTCGAGATGTGTTAGTTGGGCGACTTCCCGCGTGTCCAGCCAAAGCACATGGATCTGGGTTGTTCCGTCTCTATCGGAAAGGAAAGCGATCTTTTTCCCATCCGGGGACCACACTGGTGAGGAATCGCTCCAATTTCCGTGGGTCAATTCCCTCACTCTGGTACCGGCAATATCTACGATCCAAATATTGCTCCGGCCCCGATCCTCCATCTTATCCACCCAGCTCCGTGTAAAAAGGATCTGAGTTCCATCGGGTGAAATACGCGGGCTGCTGATCGATTCCATATCGAGAAACGTCTCTTTCCCGAGCAATTTGTAATTTTCCTCAGCACCGAACATGACTCCTGCAGCCACGAACCAGAGAGCCATACAAAGGACAATGGATTTCCAAGTGATTTTTCTCATGCTAACCTCCTTCAAATAGGGATATCACCCTTTACACAACTCCCCTATATAAATCAGAAAATTTTCCTTAAATCAAGTATTCTAAAAGTTTTGCTCTTCTTCATATAAGAAAGTATCTCTCAAACCCTGATGGATGTCATTCCGAATGTTCCAATTGGTGATTTCGAAAACGATTAACAGGAAAGCAGTGCGGCTCTATTAAAATGTAGGGACCGTTTCCCAAACGGTCCGCTACATCGGTCAGCTCGGGGAGCTGACCCTACATTGGAAGGTCCCATGCCCGCCTTGACCCCTCCATACTGTTTTCTCCACCACACATTCGGAACACTCAATACCGCAATAAGAGTTCATGCCATCACATTTTAAGAGATGCTCAGTTCATAAGAAGGAGAGTTTACATTTTTCGATGCTAGGATTTAAAAAAAATTGGGAATACTCTTACAGGTATTCTAATCTCATTTAGAATCTTTTAGAAAGGCCAACCACAGCACTCAGGTTGTTGACATTTTTAGGGTCGGCAAAAATCATCATGTACCGGACATCCAGCTTCAACGCCAAGCTGTCGCTCACAAAATAGTTTAATCCCGCGCCGAAATTAGCAACGGCATCAAGGGTTTTCTCTGGAGCTTCCAGAGTGATCTCAAAACCATAGTCTGAGGTGTATGTGGCATCCTCAGCCATGAGCTTGTCAAAGCCCCCTCCAGCCACAACATAAGGTCTGAGCTTTCCGCTCATAAACTGGTAGAGCAGATTTAGGGTCAATGAATAGTGCTTGGACGAATCGATCTCAACAGTATCTTGATCGGAAGGGTCCTCGAGGATCACCGTCGAAGACAACACATAACGCCAATCCAGCTCTAATCCCAGGTTTTCCGAGAAGAAATATGCAAAGGACACACCCAAAGCCGGGGGTGTATGGGCAGGAGTGATGGGAAAATCATTCCCACCAAGGATATAATCATCCTCTGAACCGTATTTGAAGACATGATTGATCCCTCCAAAAGCAGAAAACTGGAACTTTTGCGCGTGCGCAGTACCGGAGAAAAGAGGAAGAGCAAATACGATGAATACCAAAACAGCGCAAGACTTTTTGTCCACGAATGTATTAGATACCATTGTACCCTCTGTTTTTATTATAGCCTCTGAGGGGTCAAAAGGAAAGCGCAAAACAACCCCCGCATTACAGGGATATGTACTCAGGAAAAGGGACTCCCCGAGATAAGGAAAAATCAAAAAGAGGAGGGGGAAAAAGAGGAAAAAAGTGTGTGGATCTTAATACCTTTTTTCTTTCAGCTGATAGAGATCCGCCACACGTTTTTTCCACTTCCCGTTTTGGAGGAACCACCTGTGGAATACCTTTCCAGGAGTGCGGCAATTTGCTTGAAGGATTCTCTCTTCAGGAGAGGGGATTTTTTGTGTACCTCCGTTGTTCTGTTCATAGGATGAAATAAACCTCAATATCATATCGGGCTCCACCTCATAGGACACAACGTCAACAACGGCCGTATCGCCCGAGACTTGAATACCCAAGACACCAAAAAGCACAGGACGAAAATGGAACCTCCAAAACTTGGGAGTCGGGCCCACCCAAAGGACCATCTCGGAGTCCATAACAAAGAACTGATCTTTGAGTCTCCTCATCTGGTTGAACACTTTTCCCAATCTTTCCGTCTCCATATCTTCGGGGATCCCATTTTTGCTGTACCTTTCGATGAGCATCTCTCGTTCTGCTCCTGTGCTGAAGGAGCTGATAAAGTTATACCTGTCATAGAATTCAGAAATCTGGGGAGGCAAAATAGTACTCTCAGAACAGGCTCTGCCACTGTTTGCATGGATCGGCGGAAAAAGCAGGAGAATGGATAAAATTCCCAAAATCAGAGTTCGTTTCATAAGGCCAACGCCTCGCATCTGCGGCAACCAACCTGTCCTGCCACTAAACTTGTGAATCCCCCACATTTTATCTGGATTATCCATAAAATCTGCTGACACACTTATATTCCATACGATCTAGGATGTCTCTTACCACTGTTAGAAACGTCAGAATCCCCTTAAAAGTTTCAATCCCCACAGATAATGTAATATTCTGACATTGGTCTGTTATGATAAGCATCGACATTTTTTATGAATAATTCAGGAAAAAAATAATTCCTCTTAAGGCAGACTCCAACCTCAGCATAGAAAACACACAAAAAACCGACTTAGAAGATATTTCTAGGCCAAGTCAAAGACAGCCCTAGATAAATAAGGACTGAGACACAGAGAAACAGGTCTTCTACTCTTTTTTAGCTTTTGCAGCAGCTTTGCCCACCCAAAGGGTGACAATGACAGCGATAATCGTCACGATTACCGCATAAACAAGCATAGGACCGATTCCCTCAGCTGTGCCATAAACTTTCTTGAAAATGGCTTGAATGGTCCCATTCCAAGCCAGGGCAGCCACTAAACCGAATGCGACAGTGACCAAGGCAGCCAGCTTATCAATGACCTCTGATTTCATCCAATCCACCTCCT
>CAZXJE010000085.1:0-1713 GCA_964640835.1 uncultured Eubacteriales bacterium | reverse complement strand
ACCTGAATTATTCATAAAAAATGTCCATACATGTTATAACTAACACAAGTTACGATTTTCCGCTTTGAATAAGATAGGTTGATAGTTCCTTGTCCATGTCGATATAATTGTCAGCAACTTCGACAAGCATTTGTGAGCTGGATTTCCCGAAAGCCATAACCTCCACATAGCAGCCCAAAGCGTGTTTGACGTGGTTGACGAGCGGTACAAAATCTCCGTCCCCGCTCACGAGAACTATAGCATCCAGCCTGGATGCGAGTTCGATCAAGTCCATGGCAATGCCGATGTCCCAGTCGCCTTTTTTTGCACCCCCATAAAAGATTTGAAGGTCCTTGGCTTTGACTTCATATCCAAAATTTTTGAGCGCATCGAAAAAATTTGCTTCGTCCTTGACATCGGCCTTGATCACATAGGCAATGGCGCGAATGAGATTCCGGCCTTTGATGGCTTTGCTAAGAAGAGTTTTGAAGTTCACCTTGGCCTTATGCATAAATTTCGCTGAATAGTACAAATTTTGGACATCGACAAAGACGCCCACTCTCTGCTCTTTGTAAAGACTCGCAGTTGGTTTTTTAGCCATGGACACCTCTCAACTCTCTCTGAAGAGTAAGCTTTTCGCTGTGCGAAAGCTTATCAGAATATGGTGAAAAATGTCAAAACATCTTTTAGTAAATGACGTTGCCCGAACGGACCGTTTGGGAAACGGTCCCTACATCTAAAATTAAAATTTAAAACCGGTACTTGAGTCCTAGATCGACAGCCCAAATAAGGTTCTCTCCAGAGAATCCCGGTGATGGACTTGTATAAGATTGATACGAATAGCTCGATACACCAAGCGCAGTAAGATAGAGGATAAAAGCTCTCAGTTCAAAACCCAGAGGAGTCCCGGGTAGATAATAGTTTAGTCCCCCTCCCAACTTGAGCCCAAGGTCCACAGAAGATTTTGATTCGATCTCATAATACTTACCAGCAACTCTGTTCTTTTGGAGAATATTAAAGCCAACACCGAAAAAAGCGAATGGAAACACCTTCCCATTAGTTTTCTGGGAATTAAAAACTCCGTTAATGTAGACTGTAGTGACTTTCCACGGCAGATTGAGAGTGTCATACTTGGAGGATTCATTGCTGTACTGCGGATTCAGCCTAATAACGATCAAATATTCCGCGTTTATCCGGCTGAATTCTGCTTGAAGTCCAAATTTTGGTGTGAAATTGTACTTGAGATTAAATCCCAAATGATAATTCACCTCTGTATTCGTATCAGCAACAACCACAGCATACCCAGGCGGAAAGGAGGGTAAAGGATAGATGAGAACATCCCTGTTTAATTGATTGGTCCACCGGCCAAGGCCTGCATTGAACCCTAGAACGAACTTGCTGGGCTTTTTAACGGTAGTCCACCCGGAAGTGTACACTCCAAACATAAGCACGCAAAATAGAAAAAAAGAACCCCTCGACCGCATACTGCCGTATATTAAAGCAATTTTTATGCCAAAAAGCAAAAAACAGGACTGTACGTATTACAAAAATCGTGATGGTATGAATTCACATGGCGTTATTGAGTTTCCCAATTGTGTGGTGGAGAAAACCGTGAGAAGGGCTGGAGGCGTGTATGGGACCTTCCAGTGTAGGGTCAGCTCCCCGAGCTGACCGATGTAACGGACCGTTTGGGAAACGGTCCCTACATTTTAATAGAGCCGCACTGCTATCCCG
>CAZXJE010000084.1:0-12620 GCA_964640835.1 uncultured Eubacteriales bacterium | reverse complement strand
TGTAGCCCGGGTTAGGTTGGGGCGGCTTGCGGTAGTTCACTACAGCTTCGTGGGCTACTGCCTCGCCTTTGCAGCGACCTCAACTCGTGAATAGTCCAGGCTATTTTTTAAATTCTCTACATAATGAAGAGACTTAAAAATTTGCGCAGGAGGAATAAGAAAGAAAAAAACAGCGCACAGAAGAGGACAGGGAAGAGATTAGCGAATTATGATGACGATCTCGTCCGGTTTCATCAGCCAGAGTTTTTCTCTTGCCTTTTTTTCGACAGCTTCGGGATTTGTCTTCAGCTCTTCTATCTCTCTCTCCAGTTTCCTTTTTTCTGCAAGAAGTCTCATCTTTTCCTGCACTAAGATGTTCTTATTTTTTTGGGTTTGGAACACCTCGATCAGACCTCTCTCCCCAAAAAATGAGGCGATAAGGAAAACAAGAAAAAGAAATGCTGCCCCTGACAAGAAAAGTTTTCTCCTCAAAGACAGACCTTGTTTCTTCTTTCTTGTTCTCAAGACAGCTTCTCCAAAGCAGATCTCAAAAGTCTCTTGACATCCTTTTGTGTGCCCGCCTCTGCATAGCAGCGAATCATGGGTTCGGTTCCTGAACGCCTTAAAAGGATCCAATCATCGTTGCTGAAATCAAGTTTAATGCCATCGATAATCTCGACATTGATGACCTTTCTCCCATCGAGTTGAGAAGGAGGGTGATTCCTGAGCTTCCTCAATATTCTCTCACTGTCCAGGGTCAGAGGAATTGTCCTCTGCTCTCCTACTCTTTTTCCGTATTTCTTAAAGAGATCATCCAGATGTTCCGATATCTTCTTCCCAGACGCAGCCATCATCTCTGCAACAAGAAGCCCAGCGATAATACCGTCCTTTTCTGGGAGATGGTCTTTAAGAGCGATACAAGCACTCTCCTCTCCCCCAAATATGATCTGATCTTTCAGAAAAAGATCAGCCAGAAATTTAAATCCCACCGGAGTTTTATGCAAAGGACAGTCATACTCTCTGGCAATTCGGTCTATCATGTGCGTCGTTGCTACCGATCGGGCAATCCCACCCCTCCAATTTTTGTTCTCGATAAGATACTCCAGAAGGAGAGATAGAACCAGATTCGGATCAATAAAGTTCCCCTTTTCATCGACGATCCCAAAACGATCCCCATCACAATCAGTGGCAATCCCTAACTGGCATTTTTTCTCTTTGATGAACTTCTTTAATTCTCCAAGATTCTCCTCTGTACACGAAGGAGTGAGCCCCCCAAAATAAGGATCTATGTAGCCATGGAGCTCCTCAATGGGGATATGGTTCTCCTCCAAGATCTCATCCAGGTATTCACGGCTTGTCCCATACAGTGAATCCGCAGCTATCCTAATCTTAGACTTGCGTATGAGCTCAAAATCAATCTTATCCTGAATGAACATCAGATAATCCTGCTGCAAGTTGATTTTTTCTATGTATTCCGATTTGGGGTAATAGGGACAGAAAGGAAAATCTTTATTTAAGTGTCTGATATTTTTTTCGATCTGGTCAGTGACCTCAGGAAGTGCGGGTGCTCCCGACTCAGTATTGAACTTCAATCCGTTGTACTCAGGAGGATTGAAGGAAGCGGTAAAATTAATGCCCCCATGGGCCTTACGCTTTATCACCTGATAAGCTTGTGCCTGAGAAGGAGCATCTCTGTCTGAAAGGTAAGTGTGAATTTGATTATGTGAGAGAACTTTGGCCGCTTCAAAAGCAAATCTCTCAGACAAAAATCGTGTGTCATAATTCACGATAACAGAGATATTCTCTCCAGCGAACCTTTTCCTCATATATTTGGCAATGGCCTGAACCACAATCCTAACATTCTGGAATGTAAATTCTTCCCCCATTATGGCTCGCCAGCCAGAAGTCCCAAATTTAATCATTCTCTTTTTGACTCAAAATTAACACAACCTTCCCACAAATTCAACCCATAAGTCAGAGTGGTGAGCCATATTCCATCTTCGCCGGAGCCCCCACACACACCACTATACGGCTCAGATGGACCAAGCTCACCCTAATTACACACCAGTGATGAATGACATCCCGAGTGTTCCAATTGGTGATTTCGAAAACACTCTCAGTTTCCCCAGCGAGGAAACTTCGCTCGGATCCGGGCTTCCCTCACATCTCCCCAAGGGAGATGTACCATGCCCGTCCAGCCCTTCTCACGGTTTTCTCCACCACACAATTGGAACACTCAATAACGCAATATGATTTCTGGCATCACGGATTTCAGGAAGATTTGGGGATTAAGGATTTTTTTTTAAAACGATATTGAGTAATATACTAGTAGTGGAAAAATTAAGAGCACGTTTTCTGGCGGGGATCTTCGTTGTATCTGCAGCTACTCTCTGTTTGGAGATCACTCTCACCAGGTATTTCAGCATTTCCCAACACTACCACTTTGCATTTCTGGTAGTCAGCATCACATTCTTGGGATACGGGGCAAGCGGCTCTGCAATGGCTGTTTCTAAACGTATTTTTACTCACGATAGAGACAGGGTTTTATCCTATACATCTCTGGCTTTTGCCTGTTCTGTGGTTTTTTGCTTTCTCCTGTGTAACAGGATCCCCTTTGATTTCATCCAGCTTGCATGGAATGCCCATCACGTGGTTTTGATCCTTCTGTATTACGTCCTTCTCAGTGTGCCTTTTTTTTTCGCTGGGTTGACGATCGCTTTGGCCATCGCCCACACTCCTGCCCAAGTAAACAAAATCTACTTTTCCGACCTTATCGGTGCTGGTTGTGGCATTATTCTTGCTGTATTGATCTTTCTTCCGAAAGGAGATCGTGGCGCCATCCTGATCATTTCTCTCCTTGCACTGGTAGCTGCATCACTCTTCAGCCAGAGGCAAGCCCTTCTTTATAAAATCTTTCTTGGTTTCCTTATTATTGTGGGGATAGGTCTTTTCCTCTCCTCACCAGCCTGGTTAAGTTTCAGGATATCCCCATTTAAAGCGCTCCCTCTCGCAAATCAATACGCTGAAGCAAAAACACTTCTCACCAAGTGGAACGGTATTTCACGCATTGACATCATCGAATCGCCTGCTGTGCGTTTTGCTCCCGGACTCAGCCTTCTATACACAGATGTGCTCCCCACACAAGTGGGCCTATCTGTCGATGGAGGAGACCTCACGGCTGTGACAAGTTTTAAAGATCGGGATGCACTAACGCTCAAATTCCTGTCCTACCTGCCCTCATCTTTTCCCTATTTAATCGCCAAAAATCCCAAAGTTCTCATTTTAGAGCCCAAGGGAGGATTGGACGTTTTGACTGCACTCCAGAATGAGGCTGCAGACATAACTGTGATCGAAAACAATCCGCTTATCATGAGCATGATGCGTAACGAACTCGCTGCGTTTTCAGGGGATATCTACAATGGAGATCAGATTCATATCGTCGTATCAACCAGCCGAACAGCTGTAGAGAAGGACAAAGAACTCTACAATCTCATCGTTCTCTCCCTGACCGATATTTTTGGGTCTACAGGAACGGGCTTGTTTGGATTCGGTGAAAACTATCTTTATACTGTCGAATCCTTCGAGAGCCTTTTCAAAAGATTATCTTTAGATGGGATCATCAGCATGAGTTTTTATCTGCTGCCCCCTCCAAGACAGGAATTGCGGGTATTGGCAACGTGGATCGAGGCCCTTACAAGAGCAGATAAAAATCCCTCCAAGCATATCATTGCCATCCGCAGCTGGGGGACGATCAGTTTCTTTGTAAAAAAGAGCCCTTTCACAGGATTAGATATACAGAGACTGAAGGACTTTTCAAACAAACTCCGATTTGACCTCGTACACTATCCTGGAATAAAAGCCAACGAGGCCAACCTCTACAACATGTTTGAAAAACCTATATATTATGAATACTTTCTGAATTTACTCACTCTTGATCGGAGAGAAGAATTCACAGACAAATACCTATTCCAGATCAAACCCGTCTCGGACGAACGTCCTTTCTTCTATAACTTCTTCAAGCTTGGCAAAATCAAAGCCACATTCCGATCGCTCGGCCAGAAACTCTTGCCTTTCTTCCAGGGCGAATTTCTGGTGCTCTTGATTCTTATCCAAGCTATAGTGGTAGCGTTTATCCTGATTCTGCTGCCACTCCTCGCTTCCCAAAGAGAGAAGAAGGACTCAGGTCTAAAACAGGGGATCTCTCAAAATGTATTTCTCTATTTCGGTTTAATCGGTATGGCATTCATGTTTGTAGAGGTCACGCTGATCCAGAAGTTCATCCTCTACCTGGGACATCCTCTCTATTCATTCGGCGTCATCTTATTCTCACTCCTTTTCTCTTCTGGGCTGGGCAGCTTGCTCTCAAAAAAAATTCTTGGTAAGAATACTATTAAGAATCTCCGATGGTGTTTCATCTTTTGCAGCATGTTAATATTCGCGTCGTTTTTTATTTTCCCCGCTATTCATAATAATCTCATTGGAGTCCGCCTCGGATACAGGATCTTTCTGACTTCCCTATCTATCTTCCCAATGGGCTTTCTCATGGGATTTTTTTTCCCTTCGGGCATTAGGCTCCTTGATCAAGCCGGGAAAAGATGGATCCCATGGGCGTGGGCCATCAATGCCTTTTCTTCCATCATCAATGCTGTTGTCGCATTGCTGATCGCGTTTATAGGAGGTTACAGTCTTGTGCTTTTTCTTGCAGGAGCCGGGTATCTTATCGCGCCTCTCTTCCTCAACTTCACCCCAAAGACTAGATCATCCACTTGATTCAAAGGAGATGAGTTGAGCGACATCGGAAGATTTAGCCTTCCCGAGTCGTTCTTTGAGGGAAGTCGACAATGTCGATCCCGAGGACTGTGTGAGCACGACAGATTCTAACGGACAGCTCAATAAAAGCTGAGGAGTATCTTTATGAGGAATTCAATAAACGTGCGGAGTTCCGCAGGGCCGAGAAGGTTGAGGAGGGAATGGCGTGAAAAATCTGACTGGAGCGAAATCATCTCTTTTGAATCAAGTTATAAAAGTTTATGAATGGGTTGAGCGACATGGGAAGATTTATCGTTTTTGAACTTCTCCGGTCATGGGGACAAAACGGACACCTAAAAAATGCTTGACTTCTGGTTTTCCCTTCACTTTTGTCACTAGAGCCAAAGTCTGATAGTAAAGAGTGCTTCCCAAAGGGATGATCAACCTCCCCCCTTCCTTCAATTGGTTCAGCAGTGGTGGAGGAATGTGATTCGCTGCACATGTCACGAGAATGGCATCAAACGGAGCATGCTCCTCCCATCCAAAGTAGCCATCTCCGTGTTTGACTTGAATTGAGCTGTAACCCAAACTCATAAGAGTTTCAGAGGCTTTTTTGGCCAAGTTCTCTTTGATCTCTATGGAATAGACTTTGTCTGTGAGTTGAGCGAGAACTGCAGCCTGATAGCCAGATCCTGTCCCGACCTCTAACACCTCCTCGTCTCTTTTTAGATCAATATATTGGGTCATCAACGCAACGATGTAAGGCTGAGATATGGTCTGTCCCTCATCGATGGGGAGGGGATGGTCAGCATAGGCCTGGCGTCGGTATTGAGGATCAACAAAAAGATGCCGAGGGACCGTCTTCATGGCATCCAGCACTTTTTGTTCTGTGATATCACGAGAGGCCAGCTGGTTTTGAACCATTTCGTTTCTTTTTTGTATGTAACTGTCCTCCCCGGAATTCAAAACCAAGTTTGATCCCACCACAAAAAAGGCAGTTAAAAAACACACCCTTACTTTTTTAATCCCAAGCATATCCTTCTCCCATCCGATCGCCTTTGCGACCTTAATGTTAGGGCGGGGCGGGTCGGATCGTGAATACTCCAGACAATATATATAATAATATAAAGGTGTAAAACTGCCAACTTTCCTTTTTATCATGAAAAGAAAAAACTTAAAAATATCTTTTCTCACATCTCATCTCACGTTTCACATAATTTCTTTGTTTTCCGCGGTATACTGTGTCCCATCCCCGTGTAACCCCAAAAGGTGAGAGATCCTTCCAAAAATTCACCTTTGGATTCCTCTCAACAGGTGATTGACGATTTTTAGGAGATTTGACACTATGTCGGCAAGACCGATGAAAAGGCTACATTTACTAGAAGAAAAAGTATTATTTTAATTTGACAAAGCCAATGATTTTTGATAATACCATTAACAAGTCGACAAGCATTATTAGCTATGCTCTTTGCAATATGGAAAGGAAAGCCGTATATCCCGGTTCGTTTGATCCTATAACCAATGGTCATGTAGATATTATAGAGAGGGGGCTTAAGATTTTCGACCGGATCATTATCGCCGTACTGGAAAATCCCAAAAAACAGCCTCTATTTTCGACTAAAGAAAGAGTAAGAATGATTAAGGACATTTTTTTGGAGCAGAAAAGGATCGAAGTCATAGCATTTGATGGGCTTCTTGTGGACTTTGTGAGAGAAAACAGTGCCACTATCGTCATTAGAGGGCTTCGTGCTCTTTCTGATTTCGAGTATGAATTCCAGATGACACTCATGAACAGAAAATTAAACCCAGATATAGAAACTCTTTTTATGATGCCCAACATCAGCTACTCTTTCCTCAGCTCGAACCTTGTGAAAGAAGTCTGCATGCTCGGCGGTAGCCTGACGGATCTGGTTCCCGCAGAAGTAGAAAATAAATTAAAGAAAAGTATTCAAAAAACCCATTTATGAAAAATTTAAAAAGAGGAAAAAAATGTTTGGATTAGGACGTGACAAAGAATTGGTTGGGGTAGACATCGGTTCCTATTCCATCAAGGCTGTTGAACTCAAAGCAAAGAAAAAAGAAGGAGAAACGCAGTACGACCTGAAGAAGATCGGGTACGAGCTCCTTCCCCATGATGCTATCGTAGAAGGGACGATCATTGATTCTGCAGCAGTCGTCGAAACCATCAAATTGGTTTTCGACGAAAACAAGATCACGAACAAAAACGTAGTCATTTCAATTTCCGGGAACTCAGTTATAATCAAGAAAATCGCACTCCCTGCCATGGAAACGGACGAATTGGCCGAATCCATTATATGGGAAGCGAAGCATAACATCCCCTACCCCTACGAAGAAACAAATGTGGATTATGCCATCTTGAAACCCCCTCCACATGCCGAAGAGAAGAACTTGGACATCCTTCTTGTTGCAGCGAAAAAAGATAAAATCGCAAACTACAGCAACGTCATCTCTCAAGCCAGAAAAAACCTTGACGCTATCGAAGTAGATGTGTTTGCGCTGCAGAACGCCTTGGAATACAACTACCCAGAGATCATTAACCAAAAAACGGTTGCGATGATCAATCTTGGAGCCAACATCACTAATGTTATCATCATTGATAGGGGAAATCCCCAACTGTTTCGGGACCTATCAATCGGTGGATCGTTCTTCACGGAGAACCTGAGCAAAGACCTCAACATCAGTTTCGATGATGCGGAGAAAGTGCTGAAAGGATTGCCCGTGAAGGATATTCAGCCCGAGCAATTCCAGACCGTGCTGGACATGAACATGCAGAATCTTCTTGAAGAGATCGAGAAAACTTTTTCATTCTACGAAGCAGGCGAGAAAAAGGATAAAAAGATCGAGCACATTTTCCTGAGCGGGGGACTCTCCAAGCCCAAAGATCTCCCGAGTAGTTTTGAACAAAAGTTCAATATAAAAACTGAAATCTTCAATCCGTTCCGCAGAATTTCTTACGATGATAAGAAATTCGATAACATTTATTTCGAGGAAATGGCCGCTCTTTTTGGAGTCGCCACTGGCCTTGCAACAAGAAAAATGGATAGATAAGCCATGATCAGGATAAACTTACTAAAACCTGAAAGAAAAGAAATTAGAGAGACGTCTATCGCCCCAACTCCCGAATTTAAGGAGAAAAGACGGCAACCTTTTGCGGCTGTTATAGTGCTTCTGGCACTTGTCGCGATCGTTGGTCTTTTTTTCTATCAAAAGAACGCTCTGACAAAAGAGAATGTTCTTTTAAGGGACGCGCAGACAGAGAAAAAAAGTCTTCAAGACGTCGTCGTCAAACTTGAAGAGCTGGAAAAGCAGAGGAATCTCTTTGAGAGAAAAATCAGAGTGATAACTCAGCTGCAATCTCGTCAAGAAAACGCCGTTGTTATCATGGATGAGCTCAGCAAGTACTTGCCCAATTGGGTTTGGCTGACCGAACTTTCCTTCTCTACTCAGGAAATTGGAGTAAAAGGGAGAGCGGTCTCCAATAATCTCATTGCCGACTACATCTTCAACATCGAAGAGAGCCCCTATTTCCGGAACGTTAACCTCATTTCCTCCACACAAAGACGAGTGAGAAACAACCAGTATCTGGAATTCGCTCTCACGGCGATTTTCGTAGGGCCTTCGCTCACAAGCCCTGCTTCTGAAGGATCAACAGAAGGGGAGATAAAATGAAAGATTGGCCGTGGTATGGATATGTTCTTTTGGCGGTGATTATCTTTGGGCTCTTCTATTTCCTGCACTACAAAGGGAAAAATGAAGAGCTCCAGAGTGTTCGTGAGGAAAGAATAAGGACAGAGGCAGAAATTGTTCAACTCAGAGCCAAGAAAGCAGAGATGGACCAGATCGAAAAAGATATCGAAGAGATGAAAGTGACATTAAGCCAGCTGGAAACCATAATTCCCGTGAGAGAAGAGATCAGCGATATTCTCAGAAAGATCCAGCACTTAGCCTGGGATTCGAGGTTAAACATCGAAAAATTTATCCCTAAAGCCGATGTGGACAAAGAATTCTACTATGAAAAACCTATTTCTATAGAAATCACTGGTAGCTACCATAACCTTGCCTTATTTTTCGACAGATTGAGTAATTTTTCTCGCCTCTATAATATCGAAGATTTCACAATAAAATCTCTTAGAGACCAGACGGATGCATCGACGATCTCAGCACAATCCACAGCTACTACATATATTTTTAAAGAAGAACTTCCAGAGGAAAAAGAGGGACAAACAACAGGAGCACAAAAATGAAAAAGATCGTCATGCTATTTTTAGCCATCGGGTTAGTCCTTTGGAGTCTTCAACCCCTCACAGCACAGGAAGAAATACAGGAACCTTCTGCCAAACCACCCGAAGAGATCCTCGAGAAACAGGAGCCAACATACAATTCAGAAGGCAGAAGAGACCCCTTCAAAGACCTCCTTGCAGGAAGTGATGTTGAAGAGCGAAACGAAGACGAAGGAGTGGCCTCATACATGATCGGCGATATTGTCCTCATCGGTATTGTCAAGATCAAGTCAAAATATATTGCTATTATTAACGGGCCCCAGGGATTCCCCTACCAAATCAAGGTTGGAGACAAATTCGCCAATGGATTTGTCTTAACAATCGGTGATTCAGAAGTCGTGTTTCGACAGACTAGAGACAGGGGTGTACCGTTAACAAGCCCAAGAGATATTACAAAAGAAATTAACCCAGAGGAGCGATAACATGAAAAGGAACAAATATTTCCAAGTCCTCTCCTTTTTGTGCGTCCTTACTCTCATAAGTGGTTATGCGAGTATCAATGATTCAGAAGCTGTCTTGAATAAGATTTCAGTTCATGCTGGTAAACTCAACACAAAAGTCCTACTAGAAGCACTTTCTCCAATGCCAGTCGTTAAATCCTATTATGCACAGGATCTCCCTTCAACAATAGTAGTCGACTTAAAGTGCTCGGATCCATCTCAAGAAACTCAAGTAGAGCTCGAAGATTCTGAACTCGTAAAGGGCGTGAATTTGGAAAAGGGAGAGGGGGAAAGCCTACGGCTTTTAATCGGATTAGAAGAAAAAGTCCCCTACAGGATCTACTCGAACCAGAACACAACGATCGTAGAGTTGAACAAGCTGCGTCATGTTCAGGGTGAATACATCCTTGACACAGAGAGTAGAGCGAATGCCATTCGATTGAGTGATGTGAACGTCTCAGAAGACGGACAAAAACTGAATGTCACCGCTAAATTGAGTGATGAAGCGTTTGCTCACGTGTTTGCCCTCAACAATCCGCTACGCCTGGTCGTAGACCTCTATGACACACTACTCACGAGCACAGCCTCAGATTACCCCATATACAATGGCGGGGTTGTCAGAGTAAGGACTGCGCAGTTTAAAAACTCAGACACTCAAAAGATCACTCGCTTGGTTTTCGACCTCACTGCACCGCAATTCTACACAGTCAACACCCAAGGGAACGAGTTCATGGTTTCCTTTTATAATGAAGCTGGTCCCGAGCTTGCGCAGAGTTTCAGTGAGCCTGAGCCAGGAGCGGAAGTGGAACCTGCCCCTGAGGAAACAGAACCTGTGAAAACGCTAGAGGTTGAGGAAGAGACTCCGGTCCATACAGCCGACACATTCATCGAAGAAGCATCTATTCATACAGTGGAGCAGTCTTTTACAGAAAAACCTATTGAAGTAACTCCTCCCCCAGAAGCAACAGAGGAAGAGGTCGTGCAGTCATTGGCGCCTCCTGTAGACAATGAGCCTCCGGCTTGGGAAGAAAATGAGTCCCTCTCTACTCCCGTAATTGAGCCTGTGGAGGAACCGGAACCAGCCATAGAAACACACAATGAAAAGACAGCACTTGCCAAACACGCTGAACCCAACGGAAATGGATCAACCCATTACACACCTCAAGAGCAATTCGCTCCTCAGACAGTGGCAGAGCAGCAAATCCTTTACTCAGGAGAGGTCCTCAGTCTAAAGTTTAAAGATGCAGACTTGAGGGATGTCATCCTCTATTTGGCCGATTTTGCTGGATTGAACGTTGTTTTTGATCCTGAAGTCAGAGGCACAGTCACAGTCGACCTCAAAGATACACCGTGGGATCAAGCGCTAGATTTAATCCTTAGAATCAATAAAATGGGAAAAACGCTCGAGGGGAACGTGCTCCGCATCGCCTCCACGGCAGTCCTGACTAGAGAAAAGGACGAGGAACGAAAGCTTATGGAGTCCCAGGTTCTAGCAGGGCCGATGGTCACTAAGACATTCACTCTCTCCTATTCCAGAGCATCAGATGTCGAGAACCTCCTGAAATCCAAGATGTCAGAACGTGGCGAAATGATCGTCGACGAGCGCACAAACACGCTCATCATCACCGAAGTCCGAGATAGGATGGAAGTCTTAGAGAGATTGATAAACGTTTTCGACACAGCCACTCCTCAGGTTTCGATCGAAGCGCGGATCGTGGAAGCCACGTCCACATTCATCAGAAACCTGGGAGTACAGTGGGGATTTCGTGGGATCAATGATCCTTTTTACGGCAACCAGACCTCCCTACAGTTTCCAAACAAATCACTGGTTGATGGAGCTATGATCCCTCAAGGAATCGTCACGAAGGGTGTTGGAGGTCCGCTGGGAGGCTATGGAATCAATTTGCCCGCGCCCGCGTTCAGCACGGCTGTGGGGCTCTCCATGGCCAATGTCCTGGATACTTTCAGGATAGACATGGCCCTGACAGCTCTAGAAACCTCTGGTAATGGCCGCATCATCTCAGCTCCCAAAGTCACCACGCAGAACAACCAAGAGGCAGAGATCATCCAAGGTCGACAGATCCCCGTTCAGACAGTGGCGAACTTCACAGTCACAACACGGTATGTAAATGCAGCTCTCGAACTGAGAGCTACGCCTCAAATCACAGCAGAAGGAACCATCATCATGTACATCGAGATCAGGAACAACGCGGCTGATTTTGCCAACTTGGTAAACGGTATACCTCCGATCACCACTCAGAGCGCACAGACAACAGTTATGGTTCCCAATGGTGGAACGACAGTAATCGGAGGAATCTACAGGACAGAGGACTCGGTTACTCGTGAAAAAGTTCCTTTGCTCCATAAAATACCCATTCTGGGAAATCTTTTCAAGTCGTTCGCGCGGACCAAACAGACACGGGAACTCCTGATTTTTATAACTCCCAGAATAATCAGATAAGAGGGTGGAACAATGAAAAAGCTAAAAACACTCTTTAAAATCCTGGCAATCCTTCCAGTTATAATGCTCTGCATTTCATGCAACCCGTTATCGGATGATACCCATTCCGCAAGCATGCTCATAGTAGAGGACCTGGTGGGTACTGACATGGAAGGTAATGAGGGTAACTTTCTCCAATCCGATGTGATTTTTCAAGATCCCGAAGATCCGACTAAAGATACTATCTATTCCGATTCTGCAGCCGTCACTTTCAGAGGACGGCTTCTCGATCCCGCTTCTCTAACCGGCCCATCGCACTATAACGATATCACGGTCACACGCTACATTGTCTCCTACATTAGAGCTGACGGCAGAAACACAGAAGGCGTCGATGTCCCCTATTCCTTTGAAGGCAATCTTTCCATTGTTGTTCCCATCGACAGCGCAAAAGGCGCGACTTTTGTTATCGTGAGGGAAGTTGCCAAACTTGAACCCCCGTTGATCGGTTTGCAGGCTTGGCGGGACGCCGGAGTCATCGAGGCCACAGCGAAAGTGGACTTCTACGGACAGGATCAAACAGGTAATACGATCAAGGCCACCGGATATTTGACCATTTTCTTTGCAAATTATGCAAATGCAGCATCTGCAGCACCTGCAACAAGAGGAGGATCGTCATGAAGCTAAAACACAGCCTACTCATCTTTTTACTGG
>CAZXJE010000083.1:0-12645 GCA_964640835.1 uncultured Eubacteriales bacterium | reverse complement strand
ATGACTCTGGATCATGGAATCGGGGTTCGAATCCCTGCTTCCCAGCCACTCTGTTAATGAGCTACACTCCTAGGAATATCACAAAATTTTGGTCCCATTAACTTTGTCATTGTTATGCAAATGTAGGCGATTGTAAGCAAAGTTCGTCACAGAACGTCACACAAGTAGCTATGCGGTTTTTAGTATTTCGTGTGACATGGGGAGAGGTCTAAGCTTGGAGTAAAATGAAGGAGAAAAATCGTCGCTTAAGGGTGTGTCCAAATCATTCGACGACATACACTGTTTCGTTTCAGCTAAATTCGGACAGATGTGGACATTTCTTAAGCTACAGATTATGTGTAATAATCTAAAGGGAGAAGAAGGGCATGACAATAGAGAGAAAGTCCAAAACTTCGCCTGAATCGATCGTTAGGGAGATCAAAAGAAAGACCAGGCGTAAATTCACAGCTGAGGAAAAGATAAGGATAGTTCTAGAAGACTATCACCGGCAGAATAATTCGTGAAGGATATACTGAATTTCTCTCGAGATTAATTTCAGGCACACCTTTTTTTGGACAGCGATCCTTCATGGCCTTATCATGTCCAGCAATAGCTACCCGGATAGAATGACCTTTTCTGAATACATTGGAGATTGGGAGTAGAGTAACTCCAATTTCGGTTACTTCTCCTGGGAGCAATGGCTCAGCATCTTCCTTTCTAAAGGTATGGTAAATCCCTAATGGTACAAAAGGCGCTTGTGAGGGATTTTTTCCCTTTCTATGAATAGCTCGGAGTAATCCTTCAGTAAGATACGTCACCCGCCCTTCCGGTGATACATCTTCCAGATAAACATGAAAAGCACCATCCTTATGGCTGGAGGATATGTATAGGTAAACTGAAGGGCTGCCAGTTATCTCAAGATCACTTTCAAGAGGCGTTGACGTATAAGTCAAAAGCTTTCTATCTTCTTCCCTGCGATCTCCATAATGCACATCCATTCCCATTTGAGCCATCCATCGATTTTGCTCTCCAGTTGTAGCCGTGAAGTCTATTGTGTATGGATCACTCCCCTCCTTATTTTGGGGGAATCCTGTCTCCAAGCTGTTGTTTTGCCAAAAATACCATATCTGATCTATAATCCCTTTCGGTGGCCAGGTGTTGGTTTCATTCCACCTGTTTACTCCATAAGTAAAGTAAAGTATACGTCTTTTTTCTTTTTGTACTGTATCTTCTTTCAAATATCGATCAAAAAAATCAAACATGCCCTCGCATGTTTCCTTTGGTGCTGTGGAGAAACTCGGTTCGTTCTCCTCCTCACCATGCAGGTTAACAATATTTTGTAATTTATGTCCTGTCGGACCGATAACTAACTTCTGTGGTGAATTAAAAGTTAAATACTTTTGAAGAATCCCTTTAGCCACCTCTGCATCGAACCATCCTGCTCTTGTATAAGTGCTGACTTGTGCTTTTTCAATTTTTTCCTTGTAACGATACATAGCGATATCTTCTGTGGAATAACCAAACTCGGGCGTTTTATGATCTTTATATTCTATCTCTTCGAGGATCTCATAGAGTCTCTGATTATTTCGATGATCCCTCATGGCTTGCTGAAAAACAGCGAGGTCATTCCCCTTTGGTCTCCTTAATCCTCTTAAAAGAGACTTGTAAAAAAGTCTCTTCCAGAAAGGTAGTGTCTCCGATTCTTCAAACAGAGTCAGTACACCTATTGTATTATCTTCGTCCATAAAACTGATCATTCGGACCCAGGTATGGATAAATTCCGTTGACCCTAATCCTCCAGGTCGTAAAACAGTATAGGGATCAAAATCAGGTGCGATAGAATGCACAGCCTTAAGAGCCGGATTCATAGTGGCACAACATACTTCAGCAGTAGTCCCAGAATAGGAACCGCCCATGGCACCAACGCGCTTGTTGGACCACGGCTGTTGGACAATCCAGTCAATAGCCACATCCATAGCATCAATTTCATTAGGGGGATATTCAGCAATCCGAGGCCCACTGGACTGGCAGGATCCAGGCGATTGAATCCAAACATAGGCATATTTGTTCTTTAAAAATATTTCTGCAGATCCATAATTTATCACAGATTGCAGCCTGTAAGCTTGCATCACTTTATAGAGCCAGCCAGGATCCAACTTTGTTCCATATCGCGAGGTTTCGATCACGGTAGGAATAGTCTCTCCGGATTGAAGATCTTGCGGCAACCATACGCTAATCCAGATTTTTGTCTGGGAGTCAAGAGTCAAGTATTTCGTTCTGTTTACCGGGTACCCAGCAGGATTTTCCTTTTTAGTATAATCAGGAGTAAATATGATCCCGATTGCAATAAGCAAGATCAAGATGCCCAACAAGATACCAGCCACTCTTGCAGTCCATTTTAGAGTGGAGCCGATCATTTTTTTCTGACTCATTTTGCTTGCCCCTTACAAGTTCAATCATTTATCTATTTATATTTACGACATTCGGACAATTTCGTTTCAATAAAAGAGGAGAAAAGAAGTATCAGGTCTCCATATTAAATATTTCTTCTTGCAGCAATAAATCTTTCTAGGATGAGAGATCTGTTTCGTTTGAGGGAAATTCAGACAAATGAAAATCATTTCCTTCATCGAAAATCCCACAACCATCGATAAGATCATCCGCCATCTCAAGCTGACCTTTGACGCCGAACGGCAGTCTCCAAAGGATTTTAAGCGCCTTTTATCTATTGTGCGAAGTGGCTAAGAAAGGCTTGTATCCATCTCGAAGCAAAAAATACGAAAAAATATCAAAATAAACGAAACAATACGAAAAGATAAAATTTCGTGTTTTCAATAACATAGCGTGCAATTGATTGATATTGAATAAATTAGAAAAACATGAGGTCACGAATCCCTGCTTCCCAGCCACTCAAATTGCCGAAGGTTTGCAGATAGCCCATAAGAAAGGAGTGGTGCACAGGGACATCAAAAGTGCCAACATCATGGTGACCGAAGACAACCAGGCGAAGATCATGGATTTTGGACTGGCCAGGATGACAGGAGGAACTCTGATAACACAGGAATGACCCTGGGATAGCGGAAGTTGAGGATGCAGGGGAGAGGGAAGCTGACTCAGGTTAAATTTGATATTTTATTTATTTCATGATATATTTTTTTTAGCAAAAAATCCCATATTATCAAATTCCGAAAATCTTTTTTGTTTATACAGATAGAACAATAAAAGGAGGGAATTAAATTGAAGAGAAAGATAATTTTGATATTATTATTATCCATTTTTGTTGCACTACTGGTTTCTCCCAGTATCGCTCAATGGGAAAGAGTGTATTACTTCAAAGATGTGAATGTGCCGTTTAAGCTAAAAACCGAAGATGAGGTTCTTGAAAAGGGTAAGTATGACTTCGAGATCTTAAAAGATTTCGGGCAAGCCTTGTATTATTTAAGGATTAGAAAAAAGGGGAAGCGGATTTGCAATATACTTGGAGAGTATTTGTACTACAAGCATCGTGGCGAAATAAATCATCCGGAGGTCCCGGATAAACCCAAATTTGGGATGAGAAGAAACCCTGTTACGAAAGATGTTTACATCCTATTCGAATCAGGCAGGAAGTACACCAAATATCCATTTGTTAAAATAAGATTTAAAATGCAGTTTGAAGAATGATTTTTAGGCGTCCTTCAGCCAATTTCTTAATCTGCCTCAGCTCATATATCAAGTTAGAATCTCTTATTATCTTAATAAGGTTGATCGATAACCGCACGGTTTTTTCCATCACATAATTGGGGCACCCAACAACGCTATTGAGTATTCATGATATCATGGTTTTGGAGATGTCAAACGCTGGAATTGAGATAGGGGAGGCAGGCGTTATAGACTTCTTCAGGGGAGATTGTGCGCAGGCAGCGAAAGTCTTCGTGAATACACTGGCGTTGTCGGCAGGGTCTGCAGTCGAAGTCTTTCTCCAGCAATGTGGATTGTGCCTTCCATGGCCCGAAGTGAGCGGGCAGTGTAGGCCCGAAATAGGCCACAATTGGTGTGGCCGTGGTTGCGGCGATGTGCATGGGGCCGCTGTCCGGGCCGACAAAGAGCGTTGATAGCGATATAATCTCTCTCAACTCGCGGAGATTGAGCCTGTTCACCATGGAAAGAAAAGGAACATCACTCTTCCTTTTTATCTCCTCTTCATTTTGACTATCTTCTCCAGAGCCGATGAGGACGACTTTCGCCCGAGGGACCTGTGAGAGAAGTGCGGTCAGTTGTGAGAGCCTCTCAGCCCCCCAATCACGGAACTCATTCCCTGCACTAATATGGAGTGTGATGATCTTTGTGTTTTCGAGCGCGTTTTCTTGAATGAATCGTCGAATGTTTTCGGCCTCGGTCTCTGTGGGCGGGGGGAGTGATAACCGAGGGATCGAGGGGGGATCGATCCCAAGGGCTTTGACCAGATTGACGTGATTTTCCACGCTATGGAAGTACCCTTGTTCGGGTTCTCTTGGAAGCTTTATGTCATAGATAAGGCTTTTGTACTTTATTCTGTATCCGATTTTTAGGTGTGCTCTGGAAAAGAATGTCAGGAGCGAAGCTCTGGGGCCACCGTGAAAGTCGATGACCGCATCATATACTTCCCGCCTGATTTGACGGATGTGTTTCCGGAATTCTTTGAATCCCAGCTCTCTGGGGAGCACGATAACGCTATCCAGGTCGGGATGGCCCTCCACGAGCTCTCTGTAGGGTTTATCGATGACATAGGTGATCTCTGCCTTGGGAAATCCCTCTCGGAGAGCGGTGATGGCGGGCGTTGTCATAACGACATCGCCGATCCTCCTCAGCCGGATCAGAAGGATCTTTCGAATCCTGGATGGATCAATCTTTGGTTTCTCTCTCGGGCTCAATGGTCGCCTCATCGCTGAGCATAACGGGGATGTCTTCCTTTATGGGATAGACACGGGAGCAACTCACACATTTGAGGCCTTTCTCATCCGCGGTTAGTTTTATATCTCCCTGACAGACCGGGCAGGCCAGGATATCGAGAAGTTGTTGTTCGATGGCCATTTTTTTCTCCTGGCTACCATCTTATCTTATCTATAGTTTCTCCGTCAATGGGTTGCTCCTTTGTCTGTGCTTTCTTGATGGGGAGTTTGACAGGGGAAGGATGAGGATGATATTTATAGGGAGGTATTGTTTGGTGCGATGGTGCATAGAGAGAGACGCGATTCTGGTGAGAAAACAGCCATGACAGTGGATCAGGAGCATACGCTCGATATTTCCCCTTTCACGGGCCGAATACTTTCTGATTATGACGAGCCCACAATTGTGGAAGCTTTAAAGGATTGTGATGCGCTGCTCGAAGAGGCCCGCATTCTGGAAGAATCGAGAAACAGGGTGGGTGTTTTTACTCTCCCTGCCAAGGATGGAAGGACCACAGAGCTCGTCATCAAAGAATTCCGCACTTTGGGTGTCGACAAGTGGAAGAGCCTTATCCTTCCTTCCAAAGCGCAGAAAGCCTGGAGGGGAAGCCTTGCTCTGGTTGAAAAAGGATTTCTGACGCCTCTTCCCATAGCGTATCTCGAGCGCAGGACGTCCTTTTTTCTGGAGAAGAGTTATTTCATTGCCGAATACGTCCCAAACATCGAGGAGGTTCGGGGGCTGTTCCGGGAACTCCCCCATGAGGAGTTGACTCCCCTCCTCCGGGACTTAGCCAACTATCTCGCTCGGTGTGCGGGGAGCGGGATTCTGCATCGTGACCTTTCGGATGGCAATGTCCTGGTGGAAAGAAAGGGTGACGAGCAATTCCGTTTTTTTCTCTTGGATACGAATCGGATTCGCCTAAGAAAGCGTGTTGGCACATTTAGGGGAATCAAAAGCCTCATCCGGCTGGGAGTCCCCCCAGAATTGCAGCGTTTTTTTTTAGCGGAGTATTTGTTTTGCTCACCCGTCAAGCGAGTCCATTGGCTGTGGTACAGAATGAATAAATCCAGCTTCACTACGTACATCCGACTCAAAGAGTTGTTAAAGTTGAAAAAACTGGCCCAGAGATTAAAGATCCAATAATATGCGTGAGACGTTCCGTTGGAATCCGTATGCTGACCAACCCCATAATGTTGCGTCTCGGTCGCAACGGTTCTGGCATCACTTCAGGTATGCTGGCAGCTATTTCTCTCTCTTTGCGGAGAACTTCCGCAAGTTGCCCGCAGGATGGCCGCTTTTCCGGAAGTACCGTCGGGAGATGTATAAAACGTCAGTGAGTCTCTGTCGTCCCTTTGGTCTCTCTCTCTCTCCCCTTGAGTCCAGGAATGAGGCTATGGTTGAGTGTTTGACGGAGTTGGGCATCCCTCAAAGCCTTATCCGGTTCCCCTCATGGGACAGAGATACACTTTCTTCATATGAAAAGTTCGTTGACCTTCTGCTTGAGAACAGGGTGGAATTGACCGGGGCTCTATTGCAGAGGAGAGACGATGTCCTGGATCCTTCACGATGGAAAGGCTTTGTGGAGGAAATTTTTGTCCGGTTCGGTAAAAAATGCGCCTTTTTTGAGGTCGGGCACGCGTGGAACAGGACAAAATGGGGCGTGTGGAATTATAAGGAGTATCTCCAACTGGCCAGGCTTGCGGCAGAACTGGCCGATAAGCATGACGTGAAAATCGTAGGACCATCTGTTATAGATTTTGAGTTCCATCTTTACCCACCTGTGTTAAAGGAGATCCCTTTCGACAAAGTGAGCTCACTACTCTATGTGGACAGAGTCGGCCCGCCGGAAAACACTCAGTTTGGATGGGATACAGCAGCCAAAGTCGCTCTTTTGAAAGCGGCTGTGGATGTGAGTGCCGTAAAAGGCAAAGACTTGTGGATCACCGAAGTCAACTGGCCACTCGAGGGTATGGGGGAATACTCTCCTGCATCCGGCAAGCCCAACGTCACTGAAGAGAGGCAGGCGGATTATCTTGTGAGGTATCACATCCTCACTCTGGCCAGTGGTTTTGTGGAGAGGATTTACTGGTGGCAGCTCGTTGCCCCGGGATATGGGCTCATCGACAGTCGCGAGGGGGGATGGAAAAAGAGGCCGGGGTTTTTTGCTCTGAAGACAATGGTTGCCATTCTTGATGGCAGTACCTTTGTCAGAAAGATAGATCATCCGCATGCCAAGTTGTTTAGCTTCACGAAGGATGGCGAGAATTTTGTGGTGTGCTGGACACCCGGCCCGAATTTCGAGTTTGATTTCCCCTTTCCGGTCAAACGTATCGTCGGTCGTGACGGTCAAGGCAGGTCTTTAACAGATAACAGGGTTTTAATCGATGGGAGCCCAAAGTATGTCTTTTGTGATGTGGATCACGCCAAGGAGAAAAATGGGACAAGCGTGGCGAGCCAAACGGTGCTGTGAATAAATGAGAGAAAAAGAATTAAAGGGTGGAAAAGCTTCTGCGTCTTCATCATCTCCGGCTGCCTTTAAAGAGCATGAAGTGAAGGAGTATGAACGAAAGAGATACAGAGGAGTCGACCAGAGACTCGTCCATCGAAAAGAGACTCACATTCTAGAGAGGATCCTGGAAAGGATAGCTCCCGAATCGGGGAATGCTTTGGATGTCCCATGCGGGTACGGGCGGTTTTCTGACCTGTTCCGCAAAAGAGGGTGGGGCTTGGTCAGCTGTGATTACTCGTTTTCCATGGTTAAAAGAGCGCGAGAATCAAGGGAACGGAGCAAGCTGATAAAAGATTGGGGCGTTGTCGCAGATGCAAAACAGGGCTTGCCTTTTAAGGAAGAAACCTTCCCCATTCTGCTGTGTATGAGGTTTTGGCATCATGTCCATGACCCGGCAGAGCGAAAAGCTATCCTTGGATTTTTCTCTCGAGTGACTTCCGGGTGGGTGATCCTCTCTTATTACCAGGTCAATGCACTCCATCGTTTCCAGAGACGGTTCAGGCGAAAGTTGAAGAAGAGCCCCACACGGATAAAGATGATATCAAGGGCGGAGTTTTATGACGAGGTCCAGGGGGCAGGATTCGAATGCACAGGAGTAGTCCCGCTGTTCCGGGGGATCCATGCCCAGCATGTGGCTCTCTTGAAAAAGATCAAAACTTGAACCGGATCCCAACTCTCACTTCGAATCCCGATAGGTCTATCGTGGCTGCTTTTGCATCTGAGACACCGGCCTCAGAGGGCTTTTTCTCCCGGATATAAAGCAAAGGGTAGGATACGTCTCCACTAGCATGGCCCTGATAGATGTAAAGTGTGCCGTTTTCAGTGGACTGAGAACCGGTCGAATCGTTGTATTCGTCCGTCCCGCTGAAGTTTGTGATTTTGCAGTACCGCCCCAGCGTCTCTAAGAAGAATCTCACATTTCCGGTGGGATTTGCCTCGATCCCGAATCCCCCAAAAACTCCGAATCCTTGACCGTTGGCATCGCCCTTCCATTCTTGCCAGAAATCGGCCTCTTCATACCGGTAATAATACGAGCATTTGGCAAAATGATACTCTCCCCCTAATTTGATATAGAAGGCCGGATTGGGATAGAAGCTGATGGATAGCCTGGCTGGGATCGACCGTATATGGGGACGAGTTGTATAGACCTCTACGTATGTTCCTTCGGGAAACTCTATGCGGCTTTCCTTTTTGCCTGAGAGATAAGCACCCCCTAAGTTGAGAAAAAACTTGGAGGAGAGGGCAAAGTTCATCTCCCCTTCAAAGATGTGCCCCGTGCGTAAAGGCGAGACTGTGCCACTCCCGGATTCACCGAGGGATGTCGCATAATAATCGCCCAATCCAATGGCCCCTTCATTCAGGTCACCACCGAGCACGTAGCTCATGCCAACCGTGAAGGAAACTCGGAAGCTGGAGTATTCCGGAGCGGCAGGCGGGGATTCTTGTATCTGAGGCTGGATTTTCACTGGGCGCACTTCCTCCACCTCTTCGAATTCAACAGGTTCCTCCTTAACGGGCGCCTCTTTAACAGGCTCAGCGATTTTCACCTCTTTGGGAGCCGGCCCCCCGATGACAGTGACCAGACTTTCATGCACAAATCCTGATAAGATCTTTTCCTCATCCAGCTTCAGTTGTATGACATACCATTCTCCCTGTTTTTGAGTGGCTTCGAGGACAGTCCCCTGAGGTAGCTGCTGGATGATGGCACTCCCGATATCAGGATTTTGTCTGATATTGGCGATCTCCGAAACAACTTTAAGCTGGGTTCGAGGTTGCTGTGCCCATGAACCTGGGCCACAGAGAGAGAATAGAACACACATGAAGCTGAGGATAAAAACGATTCTTATGATATCGCGATTGTTCAATTTGTTCGCCTCCCCATCGTTCCATTCTGATGAATTTTTCAAGTTTGCCAAACCCATGATGTCAGCCGTGATAATTGTACCGTTTCCGAAGGTTTATATAAAGAGATTTTTACTCTGGGTAAGGTTTTCCTCTTTTTTATAACTGAGAGTTAAGTTGCTGTGCGTGTATGATTCTCTGTTTGTGCGTTTCGATGCGGTCTGCCGGGGGGTTATTTTTTCGGCGGTTGGTGCGACTAAATCAGTTGACTCGTTATTGGGTCCGGGCATTCTATCGTTTGGCAGGCCAGGAAGACGAGATAGACGATAGGGTTGTTAAGGTTTTTAAAAAAGTGTTAATATAGATAGAACTCTTAAGGAGATAAAAATGCGGCGAATACACACGGCAGCCACGTTGGTGCTGGTTTATGCCATGGTTTTGGTTTTTGTGTTGCCCGGGAATCTTTGCTTTGCGGTTGAAGGACCTAAGATTCAATTCAAGGAATTGAAGTGGGATTTCGGGAATAAAAAGCAGGGCGAAGTTCTAACACACACGTTCCGTTTCGAGAATGTCGGGGATGAAACTCTTGTGATCAGCAGGGTTCGGACATCATGCGGGTGCGCGGCGGCTATCCTCAGCAAAAAGGAACTCAATCCCGGAGAAAAAGGAGAGATCCAGGCCAAGTTCAATACACAGGGCTATTATGGAGAACAGAACAAATTCATCTATGTGGAGTCAAACGACCCATTAGAGTCTGTAAAACAATTGATGATCTCCGCGACGATCGAAGTGCCGCCAAGCCCTAAGATCGAGCTTGATTCGTATACTACGGATCTGGGATTAGTTCTCGAGGGCGAGGAATTGAGTACAGAGTTCAACATAAGTAACACGGGAGAACTGGAGCTCACTGTCACTCCTTTTCATAAAGATGCTGTGTTTTTCATCCATGGGAGAAAACTCTCTCCTCCGCTAAAGGTCGCAGCAGGGAAAACCGAACAAGTGGAGGTTAGAATCCCCGCTCGCAAGAAGAAAGGTCTGGTCCGAGAATTCGTCCGGTTGCAGTCCAATGATCCGATGAGATCGACCCTATCGCTCTATCTTGTGGCATACAGCGTTTCCAAAGATCAGCTTAAAGAGCTTTTCGATAAATACAGGACGATCCTTGATTGATCTAGGTTGTTCATAAAAAATGTCGATGAATGAACAATCCAGGTTTGATGGAAATCCATTAGTACTTGTGAGATAAAATGATTTTATTTGCGAATTTTCTGCTGGCCGCAGCGAACACTCTCCATATTATCCTGAGGATCTATATGTTTATCATCCTGTTTCGTGTGATCTTTTCCTGGATCCGGGTCCCCTCCCTTTATCAAGTCACTGTGATCCTGTATCGCCTGACCGAGCCCGTGTTCAAACCCATACGCAAGTATGTCCCCCCACATAAAATGGGTGGACTTGACCTCAGCCCGATGATCGTTTTCCTGATCCTCATTTTTATCGATAATTTTCTCGTGAGCTCTCTCTCGCTCTATGCGAGACAAATCCTCATGCAGTACACACAACACACATACACATTTTGAGTTTCGCAATGCACAAACTGCTTCACGGGAAATAAAAGCAGTTTTAAATATGGAAGCAAAAAAAGCGAAAAGTTTGAGTGTCAAAGTCCATCCAAGGTCTCGAAAGGCGGAAATCACAAAGCTTGATGAGAATACATATAAAATACATGTGACTTCCGCGCCATCAAAGGGAGAAGCGAATCAGGAGGTGTGTAAACTGATCGCCAGGTTTTTGGGCGTCCCCGTCTCAAGAGTAAAGATCATCCGGGGTCACAAGTCCCGAAATAAACTCATCACCATTGAACACGATTAACAGAGAAAGCTTCCCCTAATGCTTTCTTCCCGGGTCAGTGAAATAGTAATGGCATTTGTTTTTACTTAAAATATCGAGTGAAAACCTGTATGATGAGGTTGGGTCGCAGAGAGGATGGAACTGTATAATCTAGTCAGTTTTGTGGGGATTTTTGTCATTGCGGGGTTTGCATGGCTCTGCTCGAATAACCGGAAGGTCGTCAACTGGCGCATTATTATCTGGGGTATAAGCTTGCAGCTTATCTTCGCGTTATTCATATTTGTGCTGCCCATCGGTACCAAATTCTTTCTCTTTGTGAATGACATCGTTGTTACGATCCTCGACAGCGCCACAGAAGGGACCAAGTTCGTGTTCGGGCGGTTAGCCTTGCCCCCGGGAGTGACAAACGCCGATGGAGAGACATCCCTGGGGTATTTCCTGGCTTTTCAAGGCCTTCCCACAGTGATATTCTTTGCGGCTCTGGTTTCTGCGCTCTATTATTTGAGGATCATGCCGCTCGTTATCAGGGGTTTTGCACGTGTCTTCACAAAGTTGATGCGCATCAGCGGAGCGGAATCACTCTGTGCGTCGAGCAATATATTTGTCGGGGTGGAATCTGCCCTGGTTGTTAAACCACATCTGAAAGACATGACAAAGTCCGAGCTGACGACAATTTTAGCCGCTGGTATGGGTACTATCGCATCCACTGTGCTGGCGATATATGTGTTTTTTCTCCAGGACCAAATGCCCATGATCGCGGGGCATCTCGTTTCGGCTTCTGTCCTGTCGGCCCCAGCAGCAGTGGTCATGGCGAAACTCCTCTTCCCCGAGACAGATAAACCCAAAACACTGGGTCTGGACGTCAAACCCCATTACGAAAGAGAGGATAACCTGATCATGGCGATCATTGATGGGGCTAACACAGGCTTAAAATATCTATTTGGTATTGTTGCTCTCTTGATCGCCTTCCTGGGCATTCTTGCCCTCCTGGATGTGATTTTGGGCTGGTTTGGCGGGTATCTCAATGGTTGGTTCGGCTGGAGTATGGACTGGTCTTTTAAATCCCTCTTGGGGTATATCGCTTATCCCTTCACTCTGGCCCTGGGAATTCCGCCTGCGGATGCCTTCGAGATCGCCAAGATCATCGGGGAGCGCACCGTGGCCACAGAAGTGGCTTCCTATAAGGACCTCTCTCAACTTTTAGCCCAGGGCACGCTCCAGCATCCCCGTTCCGCGATCATCGCTTCCTATGCCCTCTGTGGGTTTGCCCATGTGGCATCGCTCGCGATATTTGTCGGGGGGATCGGAGCCCTGGCTCCCCAGAGGATGAAGGACCTTTCTCGTCTGGGTTTCCGTGCTCTGTTGGCAGCAACCCTGGCCTGCCTGATGACGGGAGCGGTGGCTGGTGTCTTCTACACTTCCAGCTCCATTCTTTTAAACCGATAATCTGGGGCAATCCATCACAACCCTGATTATTTGAAGTTCTCATCTTCATTATATAAAATCAGAGGTAATGTTTTCGCTCCTATCAGATTTTTAACGCCGCCCTCCCACCC
>CAZXJE010000082.1:0-12824 GCA_964640835.1 uncultured Eubacteriales bacterium | reverse complement strand
ATTCATGAGTTGAGGCCAATCCACCCCACCCTAACGCCAACCCACGCCACCCTTTCATCAAGGTTGAGAAATTGGCATATGAAGCTGCAGTGAACTGCCGCGAGCCGACCCAACCTAACCCGGGCTACAACGAAAGCTTTGGAGTGAGATAAGTTCGCCCGAAGGGTAAAAGATGCTGCCAATAAGATATAAAATGGTTTTCGCATATTAATTTGGCTGCGGCTTTTATGAATAGTATAGGTTAAAATGTTAGTGCATATTAATAAGTTATCTGATAAAATAGACAAAATTCAGGAGGGCTTTGGCGTGAACGCTATTCGTATAGAAAAGGTCACTACAAAAAAGGAGCTCAAGGCATTCATAAAGTTCCCTTGGGAAGTCTACAAGGGTGATCCCAATTGGGTCCCTCCTCTGATCATGGACGTGAAGGAAAAACTCGACAAAAAGAAGAATCCCTTTTTTGAGCACTCTGAAATGGAATTGTTCCTGGCATACAAGAATGGCAAAATTACTGGAAGGATCGCTGCTATAATCGATGACAATCACAATGAATTTCATGAAGAGAAGGTGGTCTTTTTCGGCATGTATGAATGCTTTGATGACCCGGAAACGTCCCAGGCCCTGCTGGATCAGGTCGTTGCTTGGGGATTGGAAAGGGGAATGAACACGCTCCGTGGCCCCATGAATCTGTCCATGAATGATGAGTGTGCTTTCCTGCTCGAAGGTTTTGATTCCCCTCCGATGATAATGATGACCTACAATCCCCTCTATTATCTAGACCTGATGGAGAAATGTGGATTGGTAAAAGCCAAGGACCTTTATGCATTTTATATGGATGCAAAGGAGGATATGGTAAAAAAGATCCAGGGCATCGTGGACGAGATCAAGAAAAAAACCAACGTGAGCTTGAGATCGGTGAGCATGAAGAAGATCGATGAGGAAGTCGAAAAGATCAAGTACGTCTATAACAATGGCTGGGAAAAAAATTGGGGTTTTGTGCCATGGACAGAAAAAGAGATGGACCACATGGCTAAAAAACTCAAAACTTTTGCCGATCCGGATATCGTGATCATTGCTGAAGTCAAGGGAAGTCCTGTGGGTTTCGCTTTTGCTCTGCCGAATTACAATGAAGTGCTCATCAAGCTGAACGGTAGACTCACGCCTCTCGCAATTCTTAAGTTTTTGATATACCGAAGGAAGATCGAGAGTGTAAGAGCCGTTGTATTTGGGATTATCAAAGAGTATAGGCAGACAGGCTTGAGCTATCTGCTGTATTCCGAATTTGAAAAAAATGTAAAGAAAAGAGGATACAAGTGGGGCGAGACTTCCTGGCAGCTCGAAGATAACGACGCCATCAACCGGTTTGTCATGTCGATCGGAGGACAGGTTTACAAGAAATATCGCATTTTTGAAAGGAGTATTTCATAATGAGGAGAATATATGGGTTATAAAAATTTGTTGACTCAGAAACAGGATGGCGTGGGCTGGATCATCATCAATCAGCCGGATAAATTGAATGCCCTGAATTCTAAGACCATCAAAGAGCTGTATGAGGCGTTCCTTTCTCTCCAGGAAAGTCCTGATGTGCGGGTGATCATCCTGACAGGTTCTGGAGAGAAGGCCTTCATTGCCGGTGCTGATATCAGCGAATTGGCTCAACTCGAATTCTCTACAGGGAAAGACTATGTTTTGGAAGGACAGGAACTGTCCAAGTTGATAGAAAACTTGAGAAAGCCTGTCATTGCAGCCATTAACGGCTTTGCACTGGGGGGTGGTACGGAAATGGCCTTGGCCTGTCATGTTCGTATTGCCTCGGATAACGCCAAAATGGGTCAACCTGAGGTAAAGTTAGGTCTCATTCCAGGCTTTGGCGGAACACAGAGGTTGGCGAGACTTGTTGGAAAGGGGATAGCCATGGAACTTATCCTTACGGGCAGGATCATCGATGCTCAAGAGGCTTTCCGGATCGGACTGGTAAACAGAGTTGTGCCCCAAAGTGAGTTGAGGTCCCACTGTGAGGAGTTAGCGAAGGAAATGATCGCCAATGCGCCTCTGGCGCTCGAGTATGCGATCAAGGCCATCAATATCGGATTGGACAAGACCTTGGGAGAAGGGCTTTTGAACGAAGCAGAGTTGTTCGGGAAGTGCTGTGAAACAGAAGACAGCAAAGAGGGGACTAAAGCCTTCTTGGAAAAAAGGAAAGCACATTTTCAAGGCAATTAAAGGGAGAACGAAATGGATATATACCAGGGAAAACTCCAAGCCAAAGGCTTGAAGATCGGCATAATACTGAGCCGTTTCAACCAATTCATATCAGAAAGACTGCTCGAAGGAGCGATGGATGCCCTCTATAAACTGGGAGCCGAAGATAAGGACATCTCTTTATACAAAGTCCCGGGTTCTTTTGAGATCCCCCTTGTCGCCAAAAAACTGGCTTTGGCAAAGAAGGTGGATGGGATCATTTGTTTGGGTGCACTCATCAGGGGTGACACACCCCATTTTGATTTCTTGAGCGCTGAGGTCACGAAAGGTCTGGCACAAATAAGCATGGACGATGGAGTCCCGGTTTCATTTGGTGTCCTGACAGTCGATACCATTGAACAGGGAATCGAGCGTGCGGGGACCAAAGTGGGGAACAAGGGTTATGATTCTGCTTTTTCCCTAGTCGAGACCTTGAATCTTTTAAAGGATGCGAGCCTTTAAGTCCAAATAGCCTTTTGTATGGGAAAGCGAAGAAAGGCCCGGGAAAGTACCCTCCAGATTCTTTTCCAGCTTGAATTCAACGATTCTGATGCTGAAAAAGCGTTCCGACAATACTGGAAAGACAAAAAGGCCACAAAGGATGTTAAGGATTACTGCCGGTGGCTCATTAAGGGCATAACCTCCAATCAAGAAAGTATCGATAAGAGTATTCAATCGGTCTCCAAACGCTGGCGACTCTCGCGAATGCCAGTCGTGGACCGCAATATCCTTCGCATGGCGGTTTTTGAGCTTCTATATGAGGAAGATGTCGCGCCCGCAATCGTCATCAACGAAGCGATCGAGATCTCCAAAAAATTCAGCGGCGAGCAGGCATCTATGTTTATAAACGGCGTCCTGGACACTCTAAGAAAAAATGCTGACGAAAAACAAGAATCGTTAAGGGACAAAGAAAATGACTGAAAAAAAAGAAAAAACGCAACCAGATCCCCTTGAGGAACAAGACCTCTCTGAAAAAACCGAACAAGAATTGGTTCGTCGGGAGAAAATGCAGAAACTAGCTCAAGAAGGAGTTGAGCTTTTCCCTCATAAAGTAGAGATGACTCATGTTGTCTCCGACATTGTCTCTCAGTATGCGGATTTGACTAATGAAGAATTGGAAGAGAAGGAAATTTCCGCTATCGTTCCAGGAAGGATCCTCTCGATAAGAAAAATGGGCCGGGCCATATTTCTTCACATCGCCGACAGCATGGCAAAGCTTCAGGTCTATCTCCGGGAGGACAAACTGGGCAAAGAGAAGTTTTCTCAATTCTCTCTATTGGATATCGGAGATATCATTTCTGTCGAGGGCAAGTTATTCAAAACAAGAACAGGAGAACTCACTTTGCTCTGTGAATCATACATTTTTTTAGCTAAATGTCTTCATCCGCTACCCGAGAAGTGGCATGGCCTCCAAGATGTGGAACTTCGCTACAGGAAGAGATACCTCGATTTGATCATGAATCCTGAACAGAGAGAGGTGTTCAGGTTGCGGAGCGCGATGATCTCTCACATTAGGAGATTTTTCGACCAGAAGGGCTATATCGAGGTTGAAACACCTATGATGCACTCCATCCCAGGGGGAGCGTTGGCCAAGCCTTTTAAAACGTTTCACAATGCTTTGGGGATTGACCTGTATTTACGGATTGCCCCTGAGCTTTTTCTCAAACGCCTGACCGTGGGTGGGTTGGAAAAGGTGTATGAGATCAACAGGAACTTCAGGAATGAGGGGATTTCTTCTGAACATAACCCTGAATTCACCATGCTCGAGTTTTATGAAGCTTACACAGACTATTTTGACATGATGGAATTGACAGAAGACCTTATCCATGGACTTGCAAAAACTCTTCTTCAAAGCGAGGAGATCCCTTATGGAGAACATAAAGTATCCTTGCGGAGACCGTGGACAAGGATAAAGCTCATGGATGCTCTCATCCAGTACAGCGGATTAGCGCCCAGTCGCTTCGAGAATAAGGAAAAGATCGTGGAATATGCGAAGACCTTAGCTCCTGAACAGCAGGCGCTTTCCTTCGGGAAAGCCCTGGATATCATTTTTGATAAACACGTGAAGCAAAATCTCATTCAGCCCACATTTGTGATGAATCCGCCAAAGGAAATCTCACCTCTGGCCAAGGCGTCACAAACCAATCCCGAGGAAGCGGAACGTTTTGAGCTCGTTATGGCTGGCATGGAGATCGCCAATGCTTTCACTGAGTTGACAGACCCTGCAGAACAGAGAAAAAGGTTCGAACAACAGGCAAAAGCAAGAGAGAAGGGGGATGAAGAATCCCACATGGTTGATTTGGATTATGTCGAAGCATTGGAATACGGTCTTCCACCCACCGGCGGAGAAGGGATCGGTATCGACCGGCTGGTCATGATCTTTGCCAACAGAAAATCTATCCGGGAGGTTATTCTTTTCCCTTTGCTCCGACCAAAATAAGATGGAAACATCCCCAATACCGTGATGAATGATATCCGAGCGTCCCAATTGGTGATTTCGAAGACGAATAACAGGAAAGCAGTGCGGCTCTATTTAAATGTAGGGACCGTTTCCCAAACGGTCCGTTCGGGGAACGGACCCTACAAAGAAAAATACCATGCCCGCCTAGAGCCCTTCACACGGTTTTCTCCACCACGCAATTGGGACACTTAATAACGCAATGTGAATTCATGCCATCACACTTTGAGGTATGCTTACTTTTAAGATTAAAATGTTTACACTATTGCGATTATGGTTTATTCTAACGTCTCTTATATTGCTCAATCTTTCTGGGCGTTTTTATTTCGAGTTTTGTGTTGAAAGCTGTGAGTTTCTGATATGGATTACGAGTATTTTGTAGCTAAACGTTATTTAACAGCCAAGCGAAAACAGGCGTTCATCTCTGTTATTACCTTTATCTCGATTTTGGGGATCACCATCGGCGTTATGGCTCTGATCATTGCCATAGCCCTTATCACGGGCTTTCAAGGAGATGTCCAGGACAAGATTCTCGGCTCTACCTCGCATGTCATCATCCGAGACTATTCAGAGGGGGGACTCGAGGATTATGATCAACTCATGTCACGAGTGAGGGGCGTAGAAGGGGTGATCAATGCCTCTCCTGTTGTGCTGGATACGGTTCTCATCACGGGCGTTGTCAAGAGCCAGGGTGCGATGCTGCGCGGCGTTGATTTTGAGAAAGAGAAGGAGTCCTCTCCTTGGCTCCAGGACCTTTCGATGGGAGACCTCCCGGACCCGGAAGCGAAAAGAGATGGGATCCTTCTCGGCCGTGACTTGTCCTTCACGATCGGTGCCACAGTAGGGGATAGGGTGACAGTACTGACATCGTCTTCGCGCTTGTCACCTATGGGACCTTTGCCCAGGATGAGACAATTTGTTGTGACAGGGATCTTCCGAACGGGATTGTACGATTTCGATTCCGCGACGGCTCTGGTGTCTTTGAGGGCTGCTCAAAGGGTGCTTAGTCTTGAGAACAGCATTAATCTCATCCAAGTCAGGATCTCAAACATCTTCCGAGCTCCGGAAACAGCTGAACAGATCAAGGAGCTTTTGCCGCCCCAGGCCTATGCGATAACCTGGATGGAACTCAACAGAGCTCTCTTTTCAGCCCTGAGATTAGAGAAGCAGTTGATGTTCCTGACCATCACTCTCATCGTGTTCGTCGCGGCTCTGAATATCATCGCAACGCTCATCCTAATGGTCATGGAGAAGACGCGGGATATTGGGATCCTCAAGGCAATGGGGACGACTTCCCGCAGTATCAGAAAAATATTTTTCCTCCAGGGTGCAATGATCGGTGTCATCGGCACTGCTGTGGGGACCGTTCTAGGTCTGATCTGGTGCTGGCTGGCCAATACTTTTGAACTCATTAAGGTTCCGCAAGAGATCTATGTGATCGCTTTTGTTCCATTCCGCATCAAACCCCTGGATCTATTGATGATCATCGGCGTGACTCTCCTTATTAGCCTTTTATCGACGCTCTTTCCCTCGCACAGAGCATCAAAGGTGGACCCGGTGGAGGCATTGAAGTATGAATGATGTACTGGCCGCTAAGGGTTTGAGCAAGGGATACCCGCTCCCTGATGGCACATTGACTATTTTTGAGGACCTCGATTTTTCTTTGACCAAAGGTGATCTGATAGCGATTATGGGTGTCTCAGGAGTGGGCAAAACGACCTTGCTCAACCTGTTTGGAGCATTAGACAAGCCGAATAAGGGGAAAGTCTTTATCGATGGAGAGGATGTTTTTTCTAAGAATGAGAAAGACCTGGCGGAGATAAGAAACCGCCATATCGGTTTCATCTTTCAGTTCTACCACCTCCTTCCTGAGTTTACGGCTGCGGAAAATGTGAGTTTTCCCCTTCTCATACGTGGTGTCGAGAAAAAGGAGGCTTTCACCAAAGCCATCGAAAAGCTCGATGAGGTCTCCTTAACAGAAAAAGCGGCACTCAGGCCCGCACAGCTTTCAGGAGGCGAACAACAGAGGATCGCCATTGCCAGGGCCCTAGTCAATGAACCGAAAGTTCTGTTGGCCGACGAACCTACCGGCAACCTGGATTGGAAGACAGGCCTCAAAATCCTTGAACTCATCCAAGACCTCCATCAGAGAAAAAGCTTGTCCTCGATCCTGGTGACCCATAATGAAAAAGTCGCTCGATTTTGCCAGAAAGCCTATCTTATGGAAAATGGAAAATTGAAACTTTTGCCCTCCCCCTGACGTTTTACTTACGTGGCGTTCAAACATAAAACGTAAAACGTGAAATGTAAAACTTTGAAAACGGTTGTTTTTCCCTGGGATTAAAGAGAAATCCTTTTTCCTTTCGCGTTTCACGAATGTTTATTTTTACGTCCAAATATGGTATAAGGAAAGGACAATGAGAAGAGTTATATGTGTGTTGATTTTCCTATGCTTACCCCTATTTCTTGCTGGACAGGAGATGGTTGAAAGGATCGATATCGAAGGGAACGATCGTGTGACCCGGGAGACGATTCTTTACTATCTCTCATCACAGGAAGGGGATTATTTCAGTCTGGAACTTTTACAGAGGGATTTCAAAGTTCTCTGGTCTACCGGATTCTTTGCAGACATAAAGATAGAACAGTTTCCTGGGACGCAGGGAAAAGTTATTAAGATCGTGGTGGAAGAGAATCCCGTGGTAAAGGAAATTGTCTACAAAACGGGGAAAAAACTCAAAGAAGACGATATCGTCAACAAGCTGAAAGAGAAAAATGAATATCTGCTTCCTTATTCCTACTACAGTCCGAATAAGATCCAACAGATAAAGAAGACAATCGAAGAGTTGTTGGCAGAAAAGGGCCTGACTTCCGGAAAGGTAGAGACACAAGTCAACGCCCAAGGGAAAAATGAGCTGCAAGTTGTGTTCAACATCGATGAAGGCCCTAAGATCAGAGTGGGAGACATCGTTTTTGAGGGGTCGCCCAAGCTGCTGCAAAGCACGCTACAGAGTGCCTTCAAGGAGAATAAAAAACACGGGCTTCTTACCTGGATCATGGGGAAAGATACGTACAAACAGAATAAACTGAACGAGGACATCGCCAATCTG
Source organism: uncultured Eubacteriales bacterium (assembly GCA_964640835.1). Taxonomy (GTDB): domain Bacteria; phylum Acidobacteriota; class Aminicenantia; order Aminicenantales; family Aminicenantaceae; genus WTAW01. Next base: position 5,018 of record CAZXJE010000082.1, on the reverse strand, counting down.
AAAAAAGTGTATCAAGAAAATGGATACATGGAAGCTGTGATCGGTGAACCTCGGATTGAAGAGTTCGAAAAGAATACCGTAACCTTCAAGAAACAGAAGATGAAACGGATCATCATCCCGGTCAACGGGGGATATAGGTACTCTGTTGGAGAAGTTAATATCGAGGGGAACAAGGTTTTTAATTCAGACTATCTACGTTCGCTCATCCAGTACAAAGAAGGTGATATCTACAGCACCAAAGTACGCGAAAAAGCTGTGACTGAAATGGGAGAGCTCTACCAAAACTTTGGTCATCTTTATGCACAAATCCGACCGGTTGAAGGTCTCGATCCAAAGAACAAAAAAGTGAATGTTACATACAATATCTATGAAGGCGAAATCGCTTTCCTTCATCGACTCAACATCATGGGAAATACGTATACCAAAGATAAGGTCATACGAAGAGAGATGATGCTCCGAGAGGGGGATGCATTCAGTTTTGCTATGTTCAAGGACAGTCTTTTGCGCATGAACCAGTTGGGACTGGTTGAGCTTGAAGGTGAGCCAGATATCCAACCCAATCCCGAAGACCCGACTCAGATCAACGTCAACCTTAGAGTCACTGAGCTCCAGAGGAATAATATTCAGTTTACAGCCGGTTACAGCGGATACCAGGGTGCGTTTGTGGCCATCAGCTATGGGACCGTAAATTTTCTCGGTGCTGGCGAAAAGCTCGACCTGATGTTTCAGTATGGAAAGAGAGTTAAAAATTATATGTTTGGCTTCACAGAACCCTATATCTTCGATAGACCTATGTCGGTAGGATTTAATATATACAGCAGGTGGATGGTCTACCCCTACCTCTATGACCGCAAAGGAAAAGGTATTGATCTGACGTTTGGAGCTCGAATACAAGGCTATTGGAGAACCAGTATCACCTACGGGTATGAATATGTGGACATCGCACCGGCCACTGAAACGTATGAGGAAGGTGATCCATATTATAATCCTTACGGTGGTTATGGTGGATATGGTGGATATGGGGGTTATGGTGGATATGGTGGTTATGGGGGGTATCCTGGCTATGGCGGCTTTGGTCAATACACAATAAGTAGCATCTATCCCACTCTTTACAGGAATACGGTCGATAGCCCTTTGACACCATCTAGGGGAGGGCTGTATCTCATAGGATTTAAGTTCTCCGGTTCATTTTTGGGAGGGGAGATCGATCTGATCAAACCGCGGCTCGAATTTTCACGGTTCATACCGACATTCATGCGGCAGTCCATAGGCATGCATCTGGAGCTCCAGTATGTGCATCCGCTCAAAGGATCTGCTGTGCCATTCTGGGAGAGGTTTTACCTCGGTGGTGAGAGATCGATCAGGGGATACGAAATTTACTCTGTCGGTCCAAGGACTATAACCGGCCAGAATACTGGCGGAGAGAAATCGGTTGTGTTCAACTTGGAGTACATCATACCTGTGGGTGGGCCATTGTATACGATTCTCTTCTTCGATGCGGGGAATGCCTATGCCAGAAACAAGAATATTAGTTTTAACAACTTATTCACATCTGCAGGTTTGGAGGCCAGGATATTTGTTCCTGCGCTTAGGGTTCCTTTTCGGCTGATATTTGCATATAATAACCGTTTAACACCGCAAAGCCGTAATCATTTTAATTTCCGCTTTGCGATCGGAACAACGTTTTGACAAAAAACTAACTCGAATTCTCATTAGGAGGCAAAAGATGAGTCTGAGGAGCACAAGCAAGATTATATTTATTCCCCTCGTTTTAGCCGTATTGGTCACTTTTGGGTACTCCCAGCAGGCGATCAAAATCGGAGTTGTCAACTCTCAGGACGTCCTCGAAAGGTCCGCTGAAGGGAAAAGAGTCATGGCACAGATCCAGGAAAAGGATAAGCAGAATCAGGGTCGACTGAACACGCTCGATGAAGAGATACGGGGTCTGGAAACACGGATCAACACGCAGAGGCTGACACTCACCAACGAAGCCATGTTGCAGTTAAGCTCTGATCTGGAAAAAAAGCGGACAGAGAGAAAGCGTTTTGGTGAAGATTCCCTAAGAGAGATGCAGGAGTTTACAGGCCGGCTCTTCCAGAGAATTCAGACTGAATTGTTGCCCATCATTGAGCAGGTTGGCAAAGATAAAGGTCTGGATATTATTTTCGATCTGGCCAGGAGTGGAGCGATTTATTTTAATCCCACAGTCGATCTGACCCAAGAAATCATCACCAGGTACGATGCCTCAAAAGCCTCAAGATAATAAGACTGCACTCAATATCCAACAAATACTGGGGATGCTTCCCCACCGTTATCCTTTTTTATTGATCGATAGAGTGCTGGAGTATAAAGAGGGGAAGTCGCTTGTTGCGATAAAGAATGTCACATACAATGAGCCATTTTTTCAGGGGCATTTTCCCGGGCTGAAAGTCATGCCGGGTGTGCTTTTGGTTGAAGCCGTCGCCCAGGCGGGGGGGATCCTGATTTACATATCCATTCCTGATCCGGAGAAAAAACTCGTTTTTCTGAGCAAGATCGATAAAACCAAGTTCAGAAAGCCAGTAATTCCCGGCGACCAGGTTCGGCTGGAAGTCGAAATTTTAAAGATGAAGACCAGGGTTTGTCATGTAAGAGGCAGAGCCCTTGTTGACGGAGATGTCGTTGTCGAGGGTGAGGTCATGGCTTCCTTGATGGACATCGAGGATTTGAATGCGCAAGGATGAAACCTATGTGCATCCGTCTGCCCTAGTCTCTTCCAAAGCCTGTTTGGACTTGGGTGTTTGGGTGGGGCCCAACTCCATAATCGGCGAAAACGTCACCATAGGGAAAAACACAAGAATCGATGCTCAAGTCTACATAGACGGGCATACTGAGATAGGGGCAGATTGCCGTTTCTGGCCCTTTGTATCCGTGGGAACTGAGCCTCAGGATCTGACCTATGAAGCTCAGGACACAGCTGTCAAGATCGGGGACAAGAACATCTTTCGAGAATTCATTACAATAAATAGAGGGACATCGAAAGGTGGCGGCACAACTGTTATCGGCAGTGACAATTATTTCATGGCATACTCACATGTTGCCCACGATTGTGATGTCGGGAATGGCACAGTCTTTATGCATGGTGCTACTTTGGGAGGACACGTTTCTGTGGGTGACTTTGCTACAGTGGGTGCGATGGGCGGGATTCATCAATTTTGCCGTATAGGCAAGTTTGCCTTCATAGGCGGAAAATCCACCATCACCCAAGATGTTCTTCCCTTTTGCCGGGTCGCCGGAGAACGGCCGACACAGCTTTATGGATTGAATACTATTGGCCTTCGGAGAAAAGGATTTTCGAGAGATAGGATCAAGGCCCTTAAAGGGATGTTCAAGATCATCTTCTATTCTGATCTAAACACCAGCCATGCCCTCTCCAGAATTGAGGAGGAATTCCCTCCGAGCCAAGACCGGGATGTCATTATCTCGTTCGTCCGGTCCTCCAAGCGGGGATTTGTTAAAAAACCAGGGGATCGATGGGAAGCCGACTCGGAATAATCGCGTCTTCTGGCGAGATCCCATCTCTTATCCAAAGAAAAGCATCAGAAAAGGGCTCTACGTGTGTTGTCGCGGCGATAGATGGACAAGCCGAGAGATCTACATTGGAAGACATGAAACTCATCCAATGGTTTCAAGTAGGGGATATTCAAGGAGTTGTCTCTTACTTTAAAACAAACGGTGTCTCCTCTGTCATCCTAGCGGGAAAGATCGATCCTAGAGTCATCTACGATAAAACACAGTTCGACTCCACAGCACTTCGTATTCTGGATTCGGGCAAAAACAAAACACCAACATCCATTATTGAGAAGATTATCTTTTTTTTTGATAAACAGGGCCTATCCGTTATCGATCCTACACCTTTTCTCTCGTCCTATTTCTGTGAAAAAGGAACGCTCACACACACCCAACCGTCAAAAGAGGTGGAGCCGGACATCGTGTTCGGCTGGCAAATTGCAAGGAAAATCGCTGATTCAGATATCGGTCAAACCGTTGTTGTCAAGGACAGAGCGATCGTTGCCGTTGAAGGTATGGAAGGCACGGATGAAGCGATAAAGCGTGGGGGCCGTCTCGCTGGCAGGGGAACAACAGTTGTTAAAGTGAGCCGGATGGGCCAGGATCCCAGAGTCGACCTTCCTGCAGTGGGATTGGCAACGGTGCAAAGTCTCGTCGAAGCAAAGAGTTCTGTACTCTGTTTCGAAGCGGGCAAAATGCCCTTCTTCCAAAAACAAGAGGCTGTGGCGCTCGCGGATGCACACAGCATCGTCGTTGTCGCTAAATAATTCCTATCCAATGGAGGTGGAATCAGAGGGGATGTTTTCGTTCCTGTCAGATTTTTAACGCCGCCCTCCCACCCATTGATTTATTTAAAGGATGGCCCCTCTTTTTCTTATTAGGCGTCTGCGGATCTGCGCATTCTTATCTTTCTTCTGCGACTGAGGCCTTTACTATTAAGTGCCACACATTTTTGTTCCTCTCATGCTCATACAGTCCTCGACGCCCGACTTTGTCGGGTTCCCTCATCGGTGATTCGAGGAAGGCTAAATCTTCCTTTATGTCACTCAAATCATCACTTCTGATTCTAACCAAGCAATTGATACTGTTAGATCGGAATTGGGAGAACTCTGGCTGAAGTGGAAATTCACTTTGAATTAACATGAAAATAAGTATAATAATTGTCTGGAGAACGTTTTATGGATAAAGTGAAAGTCGGGATCATCGGAGTCGGATACTTAGGGACACAGCATGCGCGGATCTTGTCCTACCTTGAAGAAGCAGAGTTGAAGGGAGTGGCGGATATGGATTTTAAAAAGGCGATGCAGATCGGGAATCGCCACGGCGTTCAGTATTATGAGAATTTCGAAGAGATGCTCGATGAGATAGACGCAGGCATCGTTGCAACTCCTACATCAGAACATTTTGCCATTTCTATGGAGTTATTAAATAAAGGGAAATCCGTCCTTGTAGAAAAACCCATTACTGAG
>CAZXJE010000081.1:0-12923 GCA_964640835.1 uncultured Eubacteriales bacterium | reverse complement strand
AAAATAAGCAAAAAGGGGATAATGAAGGATGGTATTATGAAGCCTTACCCAACCAGCAAAAATAAGACTTAACTAAAATATACACGACTTGAAAAAAATATCAATACTTTTCTTAAAAAACTCCCGTTTTTTTATAAATAAAACACATTTTTTCAGACTTTTCGCACAAAGCTGTAGTGATTCTTGTGAATATAAGGCTGTGCTCTGAGATCAATGCCGGTGTAGGTCGCGGTACATGACTTTACGGACCTCCCGCAGGTAATCAGTCCCGGACAATTTGGCCAATTTTTGGCTTAAATCGGCATCATTTTCGTTTTTGAGAAGGCCGATGACATAATCGATGATGCCAGCGGGGAAAATTCCATCTTTCTCATAAAGGTTACGCTTTTCCGCCAACAACCGGCTCGACTCCACACAGCTTGATGGAAGCTTCGGAAAGGAATCCATTGTGTTCTTATCCTGGGAGATATCATCCCCCCCATACAGCTTCTCCGCCAATTCCAGAGATCGATTTTCCCCGATCCCCCATTCTGCAGCCAGCACCACACCAGCAAGAAGCAGATGAACAAGGGCACTCCCATCAGGACTTCGAAGCTCGACTGTCTGTTTGATTCGAAGATCATTGATATCACTATCCTCCTGCGGATTTATCGCTCGAGCAAGGTTCTTCACATCAGACCAAGCCAGAGGTACACGAATCAAAGCGCTCCTGTTCGAGTCGCTCCAGAATATGCGCGTCGGCGCTTCTTGTTTGGGCACCAGTCTAAGATAGGATGAGGCCACAGTATTCCCGAAGGCAGTTAATGTATCGGCATACTCACACAATCCCCCCACCAAGCGCCGTGCAGGTTCAGAGAGCCGATTGTGCTTGTCCAGCATGATATTTTTTCCCTTCTTCATCAGCTCCAGATGAAAGTGTAAACCATTGCCGGCAATGCCCTTTTCAATCTTGGGCGTAAACGTCGCCAAACACCCGTACTGGAAGGCCACATTACGTATGATCCATCTACCGAGCATGATCGCATCCGCCATCTCATCGATGGGGCTGGGTAAGAATTCAACTTCGAGCTGCTCGACACTCTTTCCACGGATTTGTGCTAGATCGCCTTTGAGGTCATCCACATATCCCACTTCGCTGTGTGCATATTTAACCGCTCCTGTGATCTGAGTGATATAGTGGACGATCTCATCCAATATCTCTCCCCCTTTAATGAAGGGAGCGGATTCATGATAGCCCTGTTGTTTCCCTAGCCGGAAAATGTTGGGTTCTTTATCAAAGATGAGATAAAATTCCAGTTCGCCGAGAGCATAAAGTTCCAGGCCCGTGTTCTTTTCGAAATGTAAATTGGCATTGGCCAGGATGTTGTCTAGCGCAAAAGAGGCTCGCTCGCCGTTTCTTATCAAGTAACGGCATACAAAATCAAGGCTGCAATCATCAAAAGGATTGAGAAAGGCTGTTTTGTAATCAGGGACTACGTATAGATCCGAAAGAGTGGCATCGACCATCCCTTTAAACAGCGACGATCCATCGGCACGCTCGCCTTCAGCGAGGATCACTTCCGCCCTGCGGCGGTCCGGGATCGGGAACTTGAGCTCCTTGAGGTGGCCATCAAGGCCCGTATAGTGGAAGGTGATGCGTTCAATCTTCCTCTGTTCTATGATTTTTACAAAATCTGCGCGTTTAAAGTCATGCGCCGGCTTGTTCAACAAAGCAGAAATGGGATTTTCCAGAGCAAAAGAGAAATCGTGGATTGGCATAGCCTTGTCTCCGATCTTATTCATAATTTCAGTCTCGAAAAAGTGAAGAGACATTTTAAGGTAAACTCCAGAGTTATGCAACCGCAAAAACACGATGTAGCGGCTTAATTGACTGGATATGATTGAAAGGATATATTTAGACGTCACAAAGATCATGGGCAGAAATCTTCTTCGCGTGTGGAAGAAAGTCACCAAAAAATAAGTGGGATTGAACAGAATGAATGAGTTAAAAGAAAGCGCAAGACATTTATTAAAGGAATTCAAAGGAGATGATTACATTTTTGGCGTCGGTTGTTTGCACAGGTTGGGTGAGCTTGTAGCTCCTTTTGGCAAAAAGATCCTTCTTTTTATGAATTCAGGGAAATGGAGCAAAGTCCATTTAGCACCCATTCTCGGCTCTCTCAGGGATGCGAATTTGGACGTCATCGGTCCTATCCCCAGCGTAAGGCCGAATGCCCCTCGTGAAGATGTTGTCCGACTGGCTAAAGAAATTTCAAATACAAAACCGGATACTGTTGTTGTTATCGGAGGAGGCTCTGGAATAGATGCCGCAAAAGCAGCGTGCGTGCTGGCCAGCCTGGGCAGAGACCTGGAAGACTATTTCGGAGTGGGGAAAGTCTCTGAGAAATTACATGACGAAGGAAAGACACTCATCCCTGTTATTGCCGTTCAGACAGCTTCGAGTTCTGCAGCCCACTTGACGAAATATTCCAATATCACTGATCTCAAAACGGCCCAAAAAAAACTCATCGTCGATGACGCGATCGTGCCGCCAAAATCTCTGTTCGATTACGGAATAACAAAGACCATGCCGCCGGATTTTACACTTGATGGCGCATTCGACGGAATGGCCCACAGTCTTGAAGTTTTCTTTGGGGCCAAGGAGGAGACTTACGACAGAATCTCCCTGATCGCCGAGACCTCCATTGAATTGGTGCTCTCTGGTTTAGAGGACGCTGTTAAAGATGGGGATAATCTTGAGGCGCGTGAAATCCTGGGATTAGGGACAGACCTCGGGGGTTATGCCATAATGGTCGGAGGGACTAACGGAGCTCATTTGACGAGTTTTTCTTTGGTCGATATTCTGAGCCATGGCCGGGCCTGTGCTATCATGAATCCCTACTATACAGTCTTTTTTGGCCCTGCCATCCAGCCACAACTTCAGGTTCTGGGACAAATTTATGCAAAATATGGCCTGATAGAAAAGCCGTTATCAGGATTGGGATCGGTTGAGCTCGCTGAAACTGTGGCAAAGGGCATGATGAATCTGGCTCAGCGTGTTTGTTTCCCCACTAAACTCGAAGAGATCAATGGATTCAGCCAAGCCCACATCCAGAGAGCTCTCACGGCCGCGAAAAATCCTCAACTCGAGATGAAACTCAAAAATATGCCGGTTCCCTTGAATCGAGACAAAATCGATGAATATATGGGCTCAGTTCTCGAAGCTGCTGCCACAGGAGACTTGAGTTTGATCAAGAATGTTTGACTATTGAAATGGAGATATGAAATGCGTAGATACGCACTAGGCTTGGATTTTGGAACAGAATCCGTACGGGCGCTGGTTGTGGATTGTGGGGATGGCGAGGAGGTGGCAGAAGCTGTCGTGGCTTATACCCACGGTGTCATTACAGAAAACCTTCCGGGTCTGAGCGATCCGTTGCCTCAAGATTTCGCTTTACAGCACCCAGAGGATTATATCGACGCGTGTGTAACGGCTATTTCTGATGTCATAAAGGTCATTTCTCCGGAGGAGATTGTCGGTGTCGGAGTGGATTTTACGGCTTGTACGATACTGCCGATAAAGAGAGACGGAACACCTCTCATGAAGATCGAGCATTTCAAGGACAATCCCCATGCATGGGTCAAGTTGTGGAAGCATCATGCAGCACAGCCGGAGGCGGACTTGGTGAACGAGATCGCCCATGAAAGGAATGAGCCTTTCCTCAAATATTACAGCGGAATCATCTCGAGCGAATGGATGCTCCCTAAATGCTGGGAGATCGCCAACAAAGCCGGAGATGTCTATGAAGCGGCAGACATCATGATCGATGCTGGAGATTGGCTGGTGTTCCAGATCACGGGAATATTTTGCCGTAATGCGTGTGCGGCGGGTTATAAAGGATTGTGGAACGCAGAGATGAGCTTTCCCTCAAAGGATTATTTGGAAGCTCTGGATCCGAAGATAAAAGATTTGAATGAAAAATGGCTCAAAAACATCGCCTATCCCGGACAGCATATCGGGGGTGTTTCAGAATCTTTTGCCGCTCGGAGTGGACTGAGAGCAGGGATCCCGGTTTCTGCGGCTACAATCGATGCACACAGCGGAGTACCCGGCATGGGAGTATCGCAGGAAGGGCCGATCTGTATCATCATGGGAACATCGTCGTGCCATATGGTTCTATCCAGAGAGCTGCATTTCTTTGACGGCTATGCCGGTGTTGTAAAAGATGGGATCATTCCAGGTTTCTACGGATATGAATCCGGACAGTCAGCTGTTGGTGACATTTTCGCCTGGTTTGCGCGCGATTTTCTAAAGCCTGAGGAAGATTCGTTTGTTGAGATCAGCAAGAATGCGGGCGCTTTAAGGCCTGGAGAATCAGGGCTTATCGCCCTTGACTGGATGAATGGAAACCGCAGTGTGTTGATGAATGCACACCTTACGGGAATGCTCGTAGGATTGATGTTGGACACAAAACCTGAGGAAGCCTATCGCGCGCTCATAGAAGGAACGGCATTCGGGACAAGGATCATCCTTGAGGCCCACAGGGACGCTGGCATTCCTGTGGATGAGCTGGTGGTTTGTGGTGGACTGGTTAAAGATCCGCTGATTATGCAGATCTATGCGGATGTGACCGGCCTTCCGTATAAGGTTGCAGCGAGCAATCAGGCTGTGGCCCTGGGTGCGGCTATGTTCGGTGCCGTGGCGGCTGGGGCAGAAGGAGGAGGTCACTCGTCCTTCGATGAGGCCATTCCTGCCATGGCAAAATCACCCATAAAAACTTATGAACCGAATAAGGAAGCTAAAAGTGTTTATGATAAACTTTTTCAAATATATATGCACTGCCATGACCATTTTGGACGTGAGTGCCCTGAGATCATGAAACACCTCAAAGAGTTAAAGGCGCTAACAAAAGGAGAACTTTGATGAGAAAGGTCGTGGATATCTATTTACCTCTAGACAGTCGCGACACCGCTAATACAGAAGTGTGGCCTGTGACGGTAAAACAGCTGAAGGGATTGGTGAGTGTTATTGAGGAATGTGGGTGGACGGCCCACGTGCTAAATCCGGATAAACCCATCGCAAGTGTCGCAGAGGGGATGAAGGTCATTCAAAAAGCGGGAGGCGAACGTTTCATCAACTTTATGGGGGGATGGGCCTACCCTGATTTTTCAGTTAGTCCGATGTGGCAGCTCCCCAGAAAGGTTCCGAAGCTTATGTTGGGGAGTGCGATCCCCGATTTTCCTGGTGCGGTGGGACTGTTGGCCAGTGTTGCAGGCACAGAGCACGTGGGGATCCGAACAGACAGGGTGTTCATAGAAAATTTCGAAAATCATGATGAATATAGGGAGGCCATAGCGGCATTTCTGGCAGATGGAAAATACAACTCTCCCCTCCCCCAGACTATCGATGTAGAGGTGAATAAAACTCACAGATCGAAGGCTAGAGCCGTGATTGACAGGCTCAGAGGATCAATTTATGGGGCGGTGGGACCTCGTTCGATGCAGATGTGGAACAAGATTTCCGATGCAGATTTTCTGAGGTATTTTGGTATCTCACGAGAAGGTTTTGATGGATTGAGAGTTTTAAAGATGGCCGAAAAGATTCTCGATAGCAGAGCTGAAGCCGCACTGAATTTCCTTCTGGAAAAGGGGATGGATATCCAGCTGGGGAACGATCCGGTCAAAGAATTGACCAAGGATATGGTCCTCTTTCAGATGAAGGTGTATTTTGCTCTTCTTGAACTCAAAGAACAGTTCGGTCTGGATTTTATAGGAGTGCAGGACCAGTTGGATTGGGTCGAACACTATCCGGCGACAGATCTGGTGCTGGGACTCTTGAATAATAGATTGAGGCCAGAATCCGATGGCGAAACGGTGGTTTCGGCTACGGAAGCGGATGATGGGGCTGCCATCACCATGCAGGTCATGAAACATCTCAGCGGAGGAGAGCCTGTTGGATTCAATGATCTCCGATATTGGAAAACTGATGAAGGACTCTATTGGTTCGTGAATTCTGGAGCACTGGCGCCCTATTTTGCAAGGGGCAGCCATGACTCTTTGGAGGGGGCCTGGTCTGAGCGACAGACTTACATGTATTTCAACTCGGGCGGTGGGACCAGCTCGGTGGTTGTGCGGGTGCCGGGAGTCGTGACATGGGCTCGATTTTCTTACCGGGATCACCAGCTCTATCTGTGTGCAGGGCGCGGTGTTACAGATGTACCGACAGAGGGACAATGGAGAGAGCGATCGGCGAAGTGTAACCCGGATTGGCCCCATTGGTATCTGAGGTTATGTGGAAAGATTGAGTGGAGGATCAACTCCAACCACCCCATCACTGCGCTGGGAGATCATCTTTCGGAACTGAAGGCGTTGGCCGAGGAGTTGGATATTCCTTTCGAATGCTACGACCACCTCACCCCCGACCAACTCATCTAGGATGCTAAAGGGGGGACAGGCTACTTTTTATAGAGGTAATTTAAAAAGTAGCCTGTCCCCTTTTTTTAATTTAGGTTCGAATTATTCCAATGTAGGGTCAGTTCTCCGAGCTGACCGTTCCGAAGTAGTTCCAATTTAGGATCCAGTCCCCGAATGGACCGTTTGGGATACGGTCTCTACATTATGCATCACAATGTAGGATCTGATGTTATTTAACCTCTAGAGCATCTCTGTCCGGAAAATTCGGGAATGGAGCGTGCGGCTCTTGTTGATACCAGAAGGCAACCGAAGCCAGATCATCTTGGAGGGGCAGATATCTTCCACCCGATCGCCATCCTAGGGCTTGAATGGTCACTCTTATATCTTTTTCAAACCGGACCGGATCCATGATGTGCCAGCGGTATAATCCAAAGCGTTGTTGAGAATTCATGAAACCATCTGGCCTCAAGACCTGGGGCATTCCTGCATAAGGCGTGGTGAATTCTCTGTATTGGTGATCCACATCAAATCCGTAAGAGCCGCAAAAATAGTCTTCGGTGCCAGTGCCACAAATTGTGGGGAACTTCGTATCACCATCCATGAAAAATTTGATCTCGCCTTCACCCCACCATCCAGTGCTGTTCGAGCCCCAGCACATGTAGGTCCCCACATAATGACCCCATCCCTTGACTCCATCGATGATCGTATAATCGGATTTGTACGGCACAGGATTTGTCCTCCGGAATTGGGCATGGAAGTAGGCAGAATCTTCAGGAACATCCGTGAGTGTGTAATTGATCTGATAATAGAGGGTCATCTCCTTCTCGTCCAGGTTTTCCATGGTTATCTTGCAGCTTTTGCGGAAGGGCATAACCCAGTAACAGTTGAAGGCACTTCCCGGATTCACACACACCGGCAACGAGCTTACTTGAGCATATTTGCCCCAGCCGCAGGCAAAGAAATCACCTACCGGAACTTCGACCGAGGGCTCTTTTTCACCGTCCCAGTAGAAGCGCAGGATAGAATAGCGCCAATTTCCGGTGGGTGTCATCCAAATCTGCTGGATGGCGCCAGATCCATTGATCTCTGCGAGGACAAATGTCTGTTTAGACTGAATTCTGATGTAGGGGGACACCTTCCATCCTTGGCCGAGATCCCGGGCTGCGTTGGCAGCCAGATCGTCGACTGACATCCCAGCTTTTCCTTTCTCTCCAGTAAAATTCTCAGGACTGATCGATCGTGTTTTGGCATGGGACAGCTGTGCCAAATTTCCCATGTTTAAATACAGCCCGTTAAACTTGGAGTCGTCCGCATAGTGGAAGGCCGCTACTAGAACCAATGAGATAACAGATGCAATAAGCAAAACAAGTCCTTCCATTTCTCATCCTCCTTCAAGTTGATTAAAAAAAACGCTAAAAGCTGCAAATGATTCAAATTTCTGATTTAACTTTCCAATATAATTTATCAGATTAAATGTCAAGATAAACATCTTTGGTGGGCGTGATGAAATGGCCCTGCTGTTGTTGAGTTATTTCTTCGAAAAACCTGTACATATCCTCACTAAATCTTACCGAGGACAAGAGGAGAAAGAGATCTGGACCCTTGATGAGATATCTGGAGGAGTTATAGATGAAATTCCCTTGTATATCTTGACGAGTCAGCATACAGTCTCCGGTGGAGAGATGTTCACCTACGTGCTAAAAAACAGAAAGCGAGCCACTGTAATCGGTGAATACGGAGAAAGAAGGATTAAGGTTGAGAAAGATTCCCTAGTCTACCACAAAAAAGGAAATCCTGCATATGAATTAGCCCCTATGGCGAAAGATACTTTTTCTTTTGTAGACGAGAGCATGTTTTACGTGAGAGTGAGGTTTGAAAGAGATAAATCAGGTGCTGTAAATAAAATCTTTCTGTTGTATGATGCAGGACAGAAAGACGAATTCCAGAAGACAGGAGAGTAATCAAGGAGCAAAAAGGGACAGGCTACTTTTTTAATTACCTCTATTAAAAGTAGCCTGTCCCCTTTTATGTCGCCTTATTGTGGGAGATGAGGACACCGCGTGATTTTAGGGCATCAATAAAGGGCACATACAACTCCCCAAGAAAAATCTTTTCGGGAAACACAACTCCGCGCTGTGTGATCTCTCCACTCAAGATCATCTGGGCTGCGATCGAGGCAGGAAATGCTGTTGTTTTTGCCATGGACGTATAGTTATTCTCATCGTCAAAATAATCCACCATCTCGAACAAGTGGCTTGCGGATTCACCTGACTTCCTCCCGGATACGACAACACGTAACAGAATCACGTCTCGCTCCTCTCCCAATGCTATTCTCTTGTCCAGAATAGACTCTGTCACTCTCCTCGGAATGACCTTCGTGCTGCCGACTTCTATGGCCTCTCTCTCGAAAAACCCACATTCCTTAAGAGTCTGGATTTCTGCGGCATGGCCCTTATACCGGATCGTCTTCTCTGAAAGCTCACCGGTGATCTTTCCCTGCATGGTATGAGCCAGCGAATTCAAGCCATCCGTGTAAAAACACTCCATCTCTGGAAAAGCCGGTGGAAACGCGATTGTCTCCACTGACGACAAGGCCGCCACTTTTGTCAATTTTCCATCGATCAATACCATCGCTTTCCTCTCATACAGACCGAGCAGGCTGTTTATAGCGTAGACGATCCGATATTTCAAGGGCGGCTTCGCCTCCACAGGATTTCCCCCAACATAGACCAGAGCATTCTCTATCTCATCCAGAAGCTCTGCTCCCCTTCCCACACACACATTGGTGATCCCGGGTGAAACACCACACCCTGAGAGTGCTGTAATGGCTTTGTTCTTAGCCTCCTCATCAAATTCCAGACGCTCTAGCGTAAACTCCCCAACAACATCCACAAAATGAACGCCCAACCGGACTGCAGATTCAAGCACCGGAAGGCTGTGACGGTGAAGCAACGCACAGAGCACAACATCTTTGCCATTAATAACTTCATCTCTCTGTTCTTTATCCTCGATATCTCTCTGCACAGTCTCAAGCCTATCGCTATGGATAAACTCTTTCGCACGCATGAGTGCATTAAAATCGACATCCACCAGAGTGACACTAAAATCGGGCTCGCTCTCAATAAGATCTTTTGCCAGCACAAGCCCCATCTTTCCGGCTCCTAACACTAATAAACGATTCATGTTCAACTCCTCTTGTATAGCAAAGTTTTTATTCGAGTGACCATCTCCCTATACGAGTCCTAAAACGACATAGATAACAGATGCCAGTGCCGCCACCACCAGCGCATAAGGGATCTGTGTCTTAACATGGTCCATGTGGTCACACGCCGCTCCCAGTGACGATAAAACCGTCGTATCCGAAAGGGGTGAGCAGTGGTCTCCGAAAACGCCCCCTCCTGCAGATGCTGCGATTGTCCCCAAAACAAGAGTTGTGACCTGTCCTTGACTGAACTCAAAAGCTAGAGGGACGGCCACAGGAATGATAATGGCAAACGTACCCCAGGATGTTCCTGTGGCAAAACTGATAAAGGCGCTCAACACAAACACCAATACAGGCAGTAGTGCAGGATTGAACCACTCTCTCGTAGACTCGACAACATACGGCGCCGTACCCATCTCGCGACTCACAAAATTGATGGCATAAGCAAAGGATAAGATCAGCACAGCTGGCAGCACCCCCTTGATACCGGCCTGGATCGATCTCATCAATCCGCTCAGGTTGTCCACCCTCTGAATAAACATGGTCACACCCAACACAACTGTCGCCAGCATAAAACTATCGAGAACCCGCGCCTGTCCTGTGGCAAAAAAACTCACCATGTTGACAGTAATGACGATCAACACAGGCATGAAAAAATTCAGCCAGATATTGGGCCTCCCCTTCTCCGACACAGGAAGATTTGTGAGTTCAGAGCTCATCATCGGCACAGATCCCGGCCGGATCAAGTCCCCGGTTTCGACTGCGCGAGACTCGGCTTTTTTCATGGGACCGAATTCAGGGATGACCTTCCCTGCTATAAAGGCAACCATGATTACCGAAAGGATCCCATAAAAATTGTAAGGAATGGATTTAATAAACAGGGACATAGCATCCTGTCTAGTAAGGATCGGGCCAATCCCGATAAGGAGACCAGTGATATACACCGCCCACCCCGTGATCGGCGCTAAAACGCTCACAGGCGCAGACGTAGAATCGCAGATGTAGGCCAGCTTCTCCCTCGATACGTGTGCCTTATCCGTGAGATCCCTCATCACCGGACCCACAAAAAGCGGCGAAAAATAGTCGCTAAAAAAGATGAACATCCCCAAACCCCAAGCCATGAATTGCGTTTGCACTCGGGATTTTGTCACGGATCCCACTCTCTGTGAAAACATATTTACAGCCCCGCAGCGTTGATAGAAGGCGACCAAGATTCCAATACAGATCTCGATAAGACAGACCCACATGAAATCCCGGTTGCCAAGAGACTTTGCCAGGAGCTCCGGGAATCCGAGCAGGCCCTGACCCATCAAGAGAACACCGGCCAGACAGGCCACTGCCAAACTAAAAACCGGCTCTCGTGTGAGGAAAGCGAGGAATATCGCAAGCAATGGAGGGATTAGGGACAGCCACCCGTAATCCATTACAGCTCTTCTTTGACGAGGTCGGCCAGTCGTTTTATTCCTTCGTCGATCTCTTCTTCCGAAGGATAGGAAAAATTTAATCTCAGACTATTCTTCCCGCTCCGGTCAAAGTGAAAGGCTGAGCCCATGACATAGACAACCTTCTTCTCGATGGCCTTGGGAAACAGGGCATCTGCATCTAAATGTTCGGGCAAACACATCCACAGGAAGAGGCCTCCCTCGGGATGTGTCCAGTCAATTCCGGCATCTTTTGGCATGTACTTATCTAGAGCCTGGAGCATGGCCTCCTGTTTTTTCCGGTAGTGCTCCACGGCTTTGGCGATATGTGGTTTCAGGAGCCCGCGATTCAGGAATTCGACAAGGATCGCCTGCGTTAGAGACGAAGTACAAAGATCTACCGGCTGTTTGGCCATTACTAGCTTGTCCATGATCGCAGGATTGGCCACGACCCAGCCCAAACGTGGACCCGGCGCAAAAATCTTCGAGAAGGTGTGTACCGAAAAAGCATAACCTCTCTTGTCCATCGGCCCGACCATCGGGAGCCGCTCCCCCTCGTACCTTAAATCACGGTAAGGGCTGTCATCGACAGTCACAGTATCATATTCGTAGCAGAGGTCGAGGAGCTTCTCTCTCCTCTCCAGGCTCAGAGTCACTCCCGTCGGATTCTGAAAATCTGGAACGATATAGATGAATTTGACTTTTAATCCTTTTCCGGCAAATTCCTTTAAGATCTCCTCGACCCTCTCCACGTCCATCCCCTGCTTATCCACGGGCACGCCGATAAGATTTGCTCGGTAGCTCATAAAAGCTTGTATAGCGCCTAAATAGGTTGGCAGTCCAACAATAATGGGATCTCCTGGGTCGATGAAGACACGGCCGATCAGGTCTAAAGCCTGCTGCGCTCCAGAACAGATGAGGAAATAACTGTGATCGATCTCAGCCCCCTCATGTTCTCTCATCCACTGGACAAGAAAATCGATCAGGCGAGGATCTCCCTCAGTGGGACCATACTGAAGGGCCTGTCCCCCTTCCCTATCCAAAACAGTCGCCACAATATCTTTTAATTCTTCGATCGGGAAAAGCCCAGGATAGGGTAATCCTCCTGCAAGAGATATCACCCCCGGATTTAATGTGTGTTTGAGAAGCTCACGTATCTCAGAACGTCTTAATACTTTAGAATTATTCGATAGGAGTCTGGGTAAAATGTCTGCTACATTTTTCATGAGAATCGCACCTCCTAAAAGTCAGTTGAGGCAATCATAGAATCCGGTTCATGAATGCAAAATAGTTCCATCAATTAGTTCACTAGACGATATATTGAAAAAACAGGTGAGGCAATAAACCGGTTATCATCAAGAGAATAAAATATAATCAAATTTCAAATGATAGTCAATCGTCATCATGGATAAGAAATAAAAAAAATAAAAAAAATCTATTTACATTTTTTGGAGATATGTGTTATAAATTTACTAGCTTTGTTGTGCTGGCTGGGCAAGGCGCCCACCTTAAAACATTTCATATCCCCCTTTTGCTTATTTTCCCCAAACAGCCAGCACCCTTTCTTGTGCAAAAAAACAAATTTTACGATACAGTTTTTCCATGGGGAATTCTTCTTCGGACAATTTAATGCAGGTAAATCTCTCAGTCGGGGCTGGACAAGGCCCGTCCTTAACCCCCCTTTTGCTCTTTATCCGACCTTTTTTGGTTAATCGGGAGATCCCCGATGTATTATTCCTATACCCTTAAAATATATGAGAAGCCCATTAACTCCAAAAGATATTATAGTATTTCAACTACTACCCGATATACTATAAACTACGCCTTTCTCGAGTGTTTGTCAATAAAAACATTGGCTTTGTCCCAAAGTGACGGGAAACATTAGATCCATGCATAGGAAACTCTCA
>CAZXJE010000080.1:0-13039 GCA_964640835.1 uncultured Eubacteriales bacterium | reverse complement strand
TCGTCATTGTCGGCAACAAAAGACACCCGGAAAGTAGAGGACTCATCGGATACAGCCGGGGAAAAGGGATCATCGTCGAGTCTGAGGAACAGGCCCAAAAGATGCCTAAGAAAAAAAGACGGGCAGTTCTGGTTCAGTCTACACAGGACATGAACCTCTTCCAAAAAGTCGCTGCTGCCCTCATAGAAAGGACAGAGGAGCTTAAAGTCTTTAACACGATCTGTCAATCGACGCAAACGCGCCAAAAATCCACATCCGAGCTAGCTTCTCGAGTGGATACACTCTTTATCATAGGGGGAAAAAACAGCTCAAACACTAACAAATTATATCAAATTTCGAAGAGAGTCCTGCCAAACACTCACTTTATTGTGAATTCAGCACAAATCACGTCTGAAATGTTAAAGGGAGCAAAAAAAATCGGGCTTTCCGGAGGAGCTTCCACGCCTCCAGAAGCGATCGAAGAAGCAGTCGCCAGGATCAAATCTAACTTCGAACGGCAAATTCATAGGGAGAAGATAGTTCAATGTCAGAGTTAACGAAAAACACCAAAAAAGAAGATAACATCTCATCCAAGGAGTACGAAGATCTTCTTGATCAGTACCAATTCAGCGCCCAAGAACTGAGCCCAGGGAAACTTCTCAAAGGGAAGGTAATCAAAGTCACTCCAACCCATGTTCTTGTAGACGTTGGCTCAAAATCTGAAGGAATCATCCCTTTGGAAGAGTTCGGAGACACCAAGGATATCAATGCGTTAGAGCCCGGGAGTGAGATCGAAGCGATCTTGGAGAAGAGCAATCTTCGAGAAGGCTACCTTTATCTCTCCAGGAAAAGAGCCATCGCACAAAAGGCATTGGATAATTTGGAGACCGCTTTTCTCCGGAGCAACTGGATCGTGGGCAAGATTACAAACAAGATTCGGAATGGCTTCAGTGTAAACGTCGGAATAGAAACATTCCTCCCGGACTCCCACGCGGATATCCGGCCTGTCAAAGACCCAGAAAAAATGATCGGGAATATTTATAAATTCAAGGTCATAAAATTCGACCGCAAATCAGAGAATGCTGTTCTCTCCAGAAAGCTCCTCCTGCAGGATGAAAGAGAGAAGAGAAAAAAACGTGTCTTCGACCAGCTGAGTCGCGGGAAAAAAATCAAGGGTAAAATAAAATCATTGACGAATTTCGGCGCATTCGTGGACTTGGGGGGGATCGAAGGCCTTCTTCATATCTCTGATATGTCATGGGGAAAGATCAATCATCCCACAGAGATCTTTGAGGCGGGCCAAGATATCGAAGTTGTCATTCTCGACTTCGATGAAAGGGAAGAAAAAATCTCTCTCGGGTATAAACAGCTGATTCCGGATCCATGGCAGTCCATAGAAACCAGGTACTTTACAGGCCAAAAGATTACCGGTAAAGTGGTAAGCCTAACAGACTTTGGAGCCTTTGTGGAACTGGAACCAGGAGTGGAAGGATTGGTTCATGTTTCTGACTTGACTTGGTCCAGAAAACTCGTCCATCCAAAAAAAATTCTCTCAGCAGGGGAAGAAGTCACGGTGACCATCCTGGACCTCAATCCAGAGACAAAAAGAATATCGCTGGGAGTTAAGCAAATCAGTCCTCACCCTCTTGAGATCTTCAAGCAGTTGGGAAAAGATTAAACACTCCTCCGACAAACTGAAAGTCGGGGACGAGATCGAAGCTATCATCCTGAACATCGATGTGGGTAAACAGAAGTTATCCCTTGGTATTAAACAGCTGGAGGGTGATATCTGGGAGGATTTTTTCGAGAGACATAAGATCGGAGACTTGGTGAATGTCAAGATCGTAAGGCTGGTCAGCTTTGGTATTTTTGTGGAGATCACCCCTGGAATAGAGGGCGTTATCTTCCTCTCAGAACTGGATGAGAAGAAGATCGAAGACCCTGCAGAAATGTTCTCCCTGGGGGAAGAGAAACTGGCAAAGATCATCAAGCTGAACCAAAAAGACAAAAAGATATCGCTGAGCTTTAAGCAAGCTCAGTTCGAATTGCAGAAAATGGAGTATCAAAAATATGTGAGAAGCCAAGACGGCAGGCATACTCTCGGTGATATCATGAAGGATCAACTCAAAACCATCAGCACCCCTAAAAAAACGGCGAAAAAAAAGGAGAAAACAAAGGAGGAAAAGGATGATAAAAGCTGATTTAATCAACCAAATCGCCAAGGAAATGGACGTTTCTAAACAAGAGGCAGAAACAGGTGTCAATCTCTTTTTTCAGATGATCAAAGATGCCCTCCAGAGAGGAGAGGAAATTGAGCTGAGAGGATTTGGAAGTTTTCGATTCCGACAAAGACATGCACGCTCAGGAAGAAATCCCCGGACGGGTGAACCTGTCCAGGTTCCTCCAAAAAAAGTGTTATATTTCAAACCGAGCAAACTCCTAAAGAGCATGATCAATAAATAATGAAGTACATCACAGCTCCCTGGAGGGAAGAATATGTCAAGGAAGCTTCCAAGATGAAGGAATGCATCTTCTGCCAAGCAATAAATATGAAGGAGAGCGGGGAAACACACATCCTCTACAGGGGAGAGCACAATTTTATCATCTTAAACAGATATCCATACACACCCGGACACTTGATGATCGCTCCCAACTTGCACATTGACTCGATCGAAAAAGCTGGTAAAGATGCCACAGATGAGATGACAGATCTGCTAAAATTCAGCATAAAAATATTGAGACAGCACTATCGTCCCCATGGATTCAATACAGGCATGAACATAGGTCGGAGCGCTGGCGCGGGTGTAGCCGATCATTATCATCTTCATGTGATCCCCCGTTGGACAGGGGATTCAAATTTTATGCCCCTCATCGGAAAGACCAAAGTCGTCATAGAGGATGTAGATTCTTCCTACGATAAACTTGTACATCTCTTCCACAAAGGAGAATAGGGAGTCTCGGTCACAACCGGTAAAACATTCCATTCGCGAGGTCAACCATGAATTTCGAACTCTCAGAAGACCAAAAGCTGCTCCAAGAAATGATCAGAGAGTTCGCCCAAAAAGAGATCTTGCCTCATGTTAAACATATGGAAGAAAAGCGCATTTTCCCCAAGGAGCTCCTGCAAAAGCTGGGAAAGATCGGGGTGCTGGGAATGGCCATTCCTTCCGAATACGGAGGTATAAAAACAGACACTCTCTCCACGGCTTTGGTCATCGAGGAGATAAGCCGTGTTTTCCCCTCATTGGCTGTCATTATTTCAGTGCATTGTTCCCTTTTCTCCAGCTCCTTACTCCAATTCGGGAATGAGGACCAGAAGCGACAATACCTGCCCAAAGCGGCCAGCGGCGACATCGTCGGAGCATTCAGCTTGACCGAACCCGGGGCAGGTTCAGATGCCATGAACCTGAATACCAAGGCCAGGAGAGAGGGAGATGCCTACATTCTAAACGGGACTAAAAGCTGGGTTACTACGGGAAACGATGCCGAAGCGTTCATACTCTTCGCCTTAGCAGACACTCCCCCCGAAGAGAAAAGAAAGCTCAGCGCTTTCATCGTGGATAGCGAAACGCCAGGTTTTCGTGTCGCTAAGATCGAAGAAAAAATGGGATTGCATGCTTCGCTGACTGCAGAAGTAATCCTGGAAAACTGCCAGATCCCTGCGGAAAACATGTTGGGCAAAGAAGGGCAGGGCGCAGCCATCGCATTCCAGGGACTGGACAACTCGAGAATTGGAATCGCAGCTCAATCTGTGGGCCTTTCGCAGAGGGCCGTTGATGAAGCCGTCAAATATGCTAAGGGAAGAGAGGCCTTCGGAAAAAAGATCTCAGATTTCCAAGCGATCCAATTCATGATCGCCGACATGGCAACATGGACAGACGCCGCGCGGTTTTTGACCTATAAAGCTGCAAATCTGTGCGATCTAGGCAAACCATATGGAAAAGAATCCTCTATGGCCAAGCTGTTCGCATCGGAAGCAGCAAACAGGATCGCATACCACGCTCTCCAAATCCATGGCGGTTACGGGTACTCTAAAGAATTTTTTGTCGAACAGATCTACAGAGATGCCAGAGTGCTCGCTATATATGAAGGAACTTCAGAAGTTCAAAGGATCGTTATCGCCAGACACTTACTCAAAGAGAGGTAAGACAATGCTGAAATCTATGCGTAAAAACTTAAAATCACTGTCGCCCATTCTCTGGGCCGTAGTTGCCGCGTTCATCATATCTATATTCGCCGTATGGGGTGGAGCGGGAAGGCTGGGAGAAGCCCGGGATCCGAACACCATTGCATCGGTCGGAAAAACAAAAATATCAACAGACATTTATGTGAAGAACCTCAGACAAAAGATCGAAAGCCTGCAGAAACAATTCAAAGAACTCAATGCCAGCTTCATACAGCAGCTCAACCTTCCGCAGCAAGTGCTTGAGCAGATCATCCAGCAGGAGCTCCTCATTCAATTCGCCAAAAAAATAAAACTGGGCACTTCCAACGATGAATTGAGGGAAAAAATCAAGAGTTATCCCGTGTTTCAAAAGGATGGACAGTTTATCGGTTTTGAAGAGTACAAACAGATATTGGAGTGGAACAGGATCTCTTTGTCGGAATTTGAGGAGTCTCTTAAAAAAGAGATCCTGATGGATAAAACCATCAAAATACTCACAGCGGGTGTGTCACTCACACAAGGCGAACTCTGGGAAAACTACAAGAACACAAATGAAAGCGTCAGGATGGAGTTTGTGCCCATCGAAATCACAAACATCGAATCCGATGATGAGTTCAGCCTTGAAGAGAAACAAGCATTTTTTGAAAAGAACAAGAACAACTACAGAATTCCTGAAAAACGTGAAGCCGATTATGTTTTTTTCAACATCGAGGATTTCAAAAAGGATGTGAAACTGACCGACTTGGAGATTGAGGATTACTACAACAACAACGAGCCTCAATTCACCGAACCAGAAAAGGTGAGAGTCGGCAGAATCTATATTCCGTATGAGGGGAACGAGAGAGAGCTCGTTTTGACAGAAATGCGGAACATCCAGGACAGAGTCAACGAGGGAGAGGATTTCGGGAATTTGGCAAAAATCCATTCCAAGGACGGGAAAGCTGGAGATTCGGGCGATTGGGGCTTCTTCGAGTGGCGGTCTTTGTCCACACAAGAACAAGAAGAGATCGCCAACCTGGAAGTCGGCGATATATCCCAACCTCTCGAGTTGGCTGAAGGTGTCGCGATCCTCAAAGTGATAGAAAAAGTAGCGGCGATACAAAAATCCCTTGCAGAGGTCAAAGATCAGATCACAAATATCCTCAATGACCAAAAAGCGAGAGAATTGATCGAAAAAAGAGTTGCGGGCCTGGAAAAAAACTCTCTAAAGGAAAAGAGCCTGGACGTGGCGGCACAAATATTGGGATATATGGTTAAGGGCACGGGGCCCGTTTCAAACGGAGAATCTTTCGCAGAGGAGATCGATCCATCGGGATCCATAAGCACGGCCCTCTTCGGGCTCGAGGAAAACGCGCTCTCAACGCCCATTTACACATATAAAGGAACAGGATTGGCGCAGCTTCGTGGGATCACATCCCCTCGCGCAGCAGTACTCGAAGAGGTGGAAGACAAGGTGGAAGAAGACCTCGCCGCAGAGAAGAAAAAAGAAAAGGCTTACGAAACGATGAAGTCAATCAAAGCAGAGCTGGCCACCTCAGATCTCGAAAGCCTCGCCAGTAATTATAGTCTGGAATACAAGACCGCGGATGAACACAAACGAGGAGGATATTTGAGCGTTATCGGTGAAAACGCAGAAGTCGACGAAAAGGCTTTTTCTCTGCCTTTGAATGAAGCCAGCGATCCCATAGAGTATGCTAACGGTTATGCCCTCATTCGTATTCTCGACCGGATAGAAGTCACAGAGGCCAAACTTCAGGAGAATCTTGATACGGAGCGTGAAAATTTTCTAGATGAGAAAAAAAATAAATTTTTTATCTCCTTCATATCAAAAATTAGGGAAGTAATAGGGGTTCAGATTAAATATGACATGTTCCTCAAGATCAATTCGGATATTCTCGGACGTTTCGGGAGCCAATAGAAGTCAGGCTTAAGATCGGAGGATCTCGAAGAAAAGAGAGTTGATCGTTTTTTCTAGAGCACTGCGGAATCTCTCGATCGTATCATTAAACCCACTCCCCATATAATCAGAAATATACATAGGCTTTCCCACTCGGACTTGGATCTTTCCCGGAACAAAAAAAGGACGATGGGTTCCAAATATGGCCAAAGGAGTGACGGGAACAGAGATTCCTTCGTTCGCGAAGAGATTGTAGGAGATTATCGCAACTCCCTTTCTGATCGGGCTGACATAGGGATTAGGGTCGGTTTTCATGACTCGGCCGCGGCCTTGAAGGGCAATAAGGACTCTTCCCGCCTTCACTGTTTCCTGGCATTTCATGATGGCGTCTCTTTTACTGGAATAAAGGTCCACAGGGATGGTCCCCACACTTCTGACTGCTCTGGTAATAAAATTAATGGTGGGGATTTTTATTGGTTTAATGATCGTATTCACAAAAAGCCCGAATCCTTTGAGATGTCTTTTTAGGTGCTTCCGGACAAGGAAGTCCAGTTCGTCTTTATCGAAGATCATCTTGTTGGCGGTAAAGACAAATGGACGGGGCACTATCTTATAGATCGTCAGAGCATCCTTTAAGGTGCCGATATGATTCCCCATGATGATCGCAGGGCCTTTCTTGACGAAATTTTCAACACCCTTGACATCGATATTATTTACAAACAGGCCAACTTTGCTCCATTTGTCAAGGATGGGTCTAAGTTTCTCGAATTCCTCTTCTATCGTCGTCATCGGTCTTTTCCAAAAGCCCTCCTATTTTAGCGAAAATCTCAATAAAGTTCAAAAACAATTGCGCAATTTGCTCATCAGTACCCGGATTTTCCGAAGCGAGGAAAATCCGGTTATTTCTCGACTCCGATCCCCTCTCGAGAGACAATAAATGCTACATCTCCGGATGGCATGCTCTATCAGTTTGCCTGATAGTCAGCTTATAAGCCGGAAACACGCTTTCATCAAAAATGTCACGAGGAGGCCTTATTGCTCTATCTTGAAAAACCACCTAAAGAGTGTTAATTTAACATTTATTAGCCTGGATTATTCACGAGCCGAGGTCGCTGCAAAGGCTAGGCCGTGGCTCATGAAGATGTAGTAAACTACTTCGAATGAGCTACAACGAAGCCGATGCTGTGAGATTGGTTCGCCCGAAGGGTAAAAGATGCTGACAATATGATATTAAGTGTTTTTTAAATTCAAATTTGTCAGAAGCTTTTATGAATAATTCAGGTTAGAGGAGGTAGAAATGGTTACTCTGGTGCGAGGCGGAGAGATCTTTGCACCTGATCCCCTAGGTGAACAAGACATCCTTATTTTGGACCGTAAGATCGGTGCAATCTGTGAACCTGGACAAGTCAGGGTCGATGGATTTCCCATTGCTGAAGTGGATGCTTCGGGCAAACGAGTTTTTCCTGGATTCATAGATGGCCATGTTCATATATTGGGAGGTGGCGGCGAAGGAGGCCCCTCCACCCGTGCTCCTGAGATAACGGTAGAAGACATCATCACGAGCGGAGTGACCACAGTGATCGGTTGTTTAGGCACGGATGGGACAACACGCCATATGGAGTCTTTGCTGGCCAAAGCGAACGGGTTAGAGACCGAGGGGATCACCACATACATATACTCGGGGTCCTACCAGATTCCTGTGGTCACCCTCACAGGAAGCATACGTTCCGACATTATCCTTATCGACAAAGTGATAGGAGCGGGCGAGATCGCCGTTTCTGACCACCGCTCTTCCCAACCCACGTTCGAAGAGTTTTGCCGCCTTGCCTCAGAGTGTCGTGTAGGAGGAATGCTGGGAGGAAAAGCGGGCATATTCCACTGCCATCTGGGAGATGGGAACCGACGCCTCGAGATGTTTTTCCGTTTGATCGAAGAAACAGAGATCCCGATCACACAGCTCATTCCCACCCTCTGCAACCGCAACCCTGAACTGCTCGAAGAATCTATCCAGTTCATCCAAAGGGGCGGATACATGGATCTCACAGCAGACCTCGATCCCGATCCCCCAGAGGAAGGCCACATCAGTGTGGCCACATCCATCCGGACATGCAAGGAAAAGAATGCTCCTCTCACTAACATTACCATCAGCTCCGACGCAAATGGAAGCCTCCCAGTGTTCGATAAAGAGGGAAACCTCGCTGGATTGACCATTGCTACACAGAAAAGCCTCTTGGCAAACTTTAGGTACCTGATCCAAGAACAAATTCTGAGTATTCCCGAGACGGCCCGGCTATTTTCCTCAAACACAGCGGCCTTTTACAAGCTTGGACATAAAGGCGAGATCAAGGTGGGGAATGACGCAGACCTTGTTTTTCTCGATGAAAAATGGAACCTTTCCGGCTCGATCGCTAAGGGGCAAAAAATGATGTGGGGAGGAAAACTCCTTGCCAAAGGGACTTTTTCTTGATCTGTTACATGAATATGGAGAGGCAAGACACCGTTCAGGTTTATTCGATCTAATGGCCAAAAATATCCAAAGCTTAGAGGACGACCAATGAACACAGAAAACAAAAAAAATAAGAGAACAAAAACACAACCGCCGAGTTTTGGTGTAGCTCTCATTCCCCTCATCGCCATGGGCCTACTCCTGGGAGTGGGCTATGGCGTGTACAAAATCCGCCCGCAAGTCCTTCTTGTTGCGGCCGCATTCATCACTGGATGCATGGGCCTGATCCTGCGTTTCAAATGGGAAGATATGGAAAGGGGAATCGTCGACAGCATCCACAAAGCCATGCCGGCCATTCTGATCATGCTCTGTGTGGGTATTCTGATCGGCGCCTGGATCGCCAGCGGGACGATCCCCATGGTCATCTACTATGGCCTTAAACTGATCTCGCCAAAATTCTTTCTGGTCACAGCCTGTTTCGTCTGTTCTCTCACCTCGATATCGACGGGAACATCCTGGGGAACTATAGGGACCTTAGGAGTTGCATTCATCGGTATCGCTATGGGCCTGGGGATTCCCCTTGGGCCTGCGGCCGGCGCTATTGTCGCAGGAGCCTACTACGGAGACAAGATGTCGCCCTTTTCTGATGTCACGAACCTGGCTCCTGTTGCTGCGGGCTCCAACCTTTTTGACCACATCAAACACATGATGTGGTCGGCAACTCCGGCCTGGCTGATCGGGATGGTCGTGTACTTCATTGTCGGACTAAAATACGGGGGCGGAGATGTCGAGTCTAAAAGCTTGATGCTGATCACACAAACCCTCAAGGATAACTTCAATTTTAACATCCTCCTCCTCCTTCCGATGGCAGTCGTTTTTTACTTTGCCGCCACCAAAAAACCCACCATACCCGGCATGTTGTTTTCTTCTTTTATCGCGGGAATTCTCGCCGTCATCTTTCAGAAGGCCTCGATCACAGAGATCGCGACTGCGCTGAACTCAGGGTATGAGGCACACACAGGTGTAGCACAAGTCGACCAACTGATCTCGCGGGGCGGCATGATGAGCATGATGGAGACCCAGCTAGTTGCCTTTACCGCTTTCAGTTTCGGGGGGATCATGCAGCGGACGGGGATGCTCCAAGTTTTACTTGACAAAGTGATGAAATTCGCCAACAAAGTCTGGAGTATCGTTATCACAACAATATCCGCATCGATCGTCACTGCTCTGGTCACAGGAAGTTCCTATCTATCCATGATCATCCCCGGCGAGCTCCTCGCTCCCATCTACAAGAAAGAGGGTCTTGCTGCAAAGAACCTTTCCCGGATCATCGAGGAAAGCGGTGCCATTATCGTTCCCCTCATCCCATGGAGCATGGCAGGTGTTTACATCACAGGAACTATAGGAGTCCCGACATTTTCCTACCTCATCTGGGCTGTCATGAACTACGTCGCTGTTATAATCCTTGCCATCTTCGGATTCACAGGATTTAGCATGGCACCCAAGATCAGGGAGGACGAGACTCAAATCGGCAGCTAGTCCTGCTCTCTAGGTTCACCACAATTATGATTACATTTTGAGATAGAACCAGAGAAGATGTTTTCCCTCCTGTCAGATTTTTAACGCCGCCCTCCCACCCATTGATATATTCAAGAGGATGGCCCCTCTTTTTCCTATAGGCCCTGCGGAACTCCGCACGTATATTTATTTCCTCACATAGATGTTCTTCAGCTTTTGTTGAACTGTCTGTTAGAATTTTCCGTGCTCACACAGTCCTCGGGGTCGATTCCATCGACTTCCCTCGAAGAACTCTTCAGGAAGGCTAAATCTTCCTTTATGTCGCTCAAATCATCACCTCCGGTTCTATACAAAAACACAAGTAAGCTCAGGTACTCATAATTGTGGTGATATATGTTCCAGAACTAATGGTTTCCGGTGGGACTCTTTCTGTAATACTTTGCGAATAGGAAACCGATGACGATCGAAATATAGACGTAACCGACTGTTTTTAGGTGAAAGCTCCGGGACCACAAGGACCACGATCTTGGCACCAGGTCCGAATAAAACAGTGGGATGAGCAGCAGCGCCAGAATCCAGAGGATCCAATGCCGCCAAGCCCGTGTTTTCTCTTTGAGCGCTTCAATGGCGACCAAAAAAATTACCGGTGTAGCGAGTATAGATGTGGCAGATTCGCTGAGATAAGAAAATAGAAGGATATACAGGCCATTGACAGGGACAAGGAATCGGTTGATCAGCTCTGTCCTGCCTTTACGGAAAAGACAGAGAGTGGCCCCACCGATTAAAAGACCAAACATAACAGCCATGGGATTACGAACGGCTTGAGGGATCCCGAAATGGAGATCCAGAAAATTCCCGATATCCAACATCTCGAGATTTCGTGTTTGATCCCAGGTCATAAGGTTGTACCATTCACGCCAAAGCTCGAAGTTGTAATCGGCCCCTATGAACAACACGGGCAAAAAGAACCAGAACGCAAGCCCGATCCAGAAGGCCAGCCAGAATTTTTTCTTGAACCCAGCTAAAAAGCAAAAAGCGAGTGTAAAGGGAAATAGTTTCAGGTTCGTCGCCAAAGAGAGCAATAATCCTGACTTCAGATGTTTCCCCTCCGAATACTGCGCAGCGGCCAACAGCATCAGACCAAAAATGCCCGCATTGACCTGGCAGATCTGGACGGCCAGTATGGAATCTGAGACGACAGATATAAAAGCCAAGAACATCATGCTGGATGATTTATCCAGACGGAAACCTGCAGATTTTGCCCACCTCCAGAATCCCCAAAAGAACAGCCAGTACTGTAAGAAAAGGAACAGAAATATGCCCACTTCGTCGATAAGCAGAGAAAAGGGAACGAGTATCAACGCAGCTAGAGGGCTGTATTTGAAGTAATCCAGTATCCCATACTTGGCATAAAGGTTTTGTTTATAGAAAATGTTTTCGGCTGAATTCACAAAGACCTGATAATTATCTGGTTTTTTAATGAGAGAGATGTGCAGACAGACTCCGATAGTAAATATGGCTAGCAGAATAAGTGTTTTAGGTACTAATCCGATCTGTTTTTTCATACCGAAACACATGCATTGTCTGCCTTTTAAAGGAAAAATTTTGAATTGTCTTTGTAATCATTCGCACCGACATTATCCATAAATCATTCAGGCTGTCAGTTTGATGTTCTTAAGCCGGGCAATACGTTCATACTCTAAAATCACCTTGGCTGCCATGGCCCCGGCTGAAAATTTTTGATGGACAACCTCGTACCCTTTTTGGCCAAGACATCTTCCCAATTCTCTGTCCTCATAGATCCTCATGATCGCCTTGGCGAGGGCAGCAGGACTCTTTGGGGGCACGAGCAGGCCTGTCTCTCCATTCACGACAACTTCAGGGATACCTCCGGTTCTGGTGGCCACCACAGGCAACCGGCTCGCCATAGCATCCAATATACTGCTTCCCATCCCTTCGAGATAGGAGGAAAGCACAAAAAGATCCAGAGATGCCAATATTTGGGGAACATCTTCCCGAAATCCCAGAAAAAATACCATGTCTTCCACATGGGTTTGTTTCACCAATTTATCCAGCTCCATCCTCAAAGGGCCCTCACCCACAATGATCACTTTGATCGGGGGAGCCTTTTCCTTGAGAATTTCCGTTGCCTTGATCAAATATTTGTGTCCCTTATGATCTGCCAGATGAGCAACGATCCCCACGAGAAAATCGTCGGGTTCGAAGTTCAGCTCCCGGCGCAGATATTGACTGGATGCAGCCTCTTCAAAGGGAGAATAGTCGATGCCGTCGGGTATGACCCTGACGAGAGCTGGATCGATCCCCCCATCCACCAATACTTTTTTGATCCCCTGGGAGACAGCAATGATTATATCGATGTTCTTGGTGTATTTCATCTGTGACAGGAAATTTTTCTTGATCGGGAAATCTACATTCCGTGAAATCACACGCAGAGGGACTTTCGACAGGGAAGCGGCAGCTGAACCCACAGCCACAGAATGGGCATCATGGCAATGAACCAATCGACATCTATGACGCTTCATGCCGCTGGCCAAACGCAATATGGCCAACACATCCGTTTCGCTCCTCATTTTCAGGGGGATGACAGGAAGGTCGACTTCAAGGGCTTGTGTGTGAAGCGGACTCCCTGGCTGGACATAAAATTTGAAGGGATAGGACTTTTTTCGGAGTTCCTTGGCCAGAAAAAGAGACTGTCTTTGACCTCCTCTCCACTCTTTTCCTGCATCGATCTGGAATAGGTTCAATACTCTCTCTCCTTAGTTTCTCTACAATCAGTGGGACTCATCGCAAGAAACAAATCGTGGGGATATTCATTCATCAGGGTCTATCTTGGTCAAAATCTCTGTAAACCTTTCCTGAGCTTTTTTCTTCTTTTCTCTCTCCAGTTCTGCCGTCGCTTCAAATTTGCGATCGAACTCACTCTTCCTCTTCTTTTCTTTCTCTAGCAGTTCATCCAGCGTGCCCTTCTTTTTTTTTGATTTTTCCGATTTGACGATTTTTTGACTCACTGGAT
>CAZXJE010000079.1:10889-13059 GCA_964640835.1 uncultured Eubacteriales bacterium | reverse complement strand
GGAAGCGCCCCCTCCTGTGGATATGTGGGATATTCTATCACTCACACCCGCTTTAGTGACGGCGGCGACCGAATCCCCTCCGCCAATGATGCTCAAAGCGTTTGAATCGGCCACCGCTTCGGCGATTTTTATGGTTCCTCGAGAAAATTCCTCAATTTCAAATACACCCATGGGACCATTCCAAAGGATCGTTTTTGCCAAAGCGATAACAGCCGCATATGCCTGAATGGTTTTTGGGCCGATATCCAGCCCCATCATATCCGACGGGATCGGAAAATCATCCAAAGTCTTTGTTCCTTTTCCTGGAGCAATCTCGGTGGCCACGATGTGGTCGAGAGGGAGCTGAAAATTGGTGTTGTTGTCTTTGGCTTTCTTTAAAATCTGGAGTGCCAGGTCTTTTTTCTCTTCTTCTACGAGCGATCGGCCCACGTCGTAGCCCTGCGCAGCGAAAAATGTGTAAGCCATGGCTCCACCGATCAGGATATTGTCCGCTTTATTAAGGAGGTTTTCCAAGATCGGGATCTTATCCGAGACTTTGGCCCCTCCAAGGATGGCCGTGTAGGGTTTTTGTGGGGAGTACACAGCATGATTGAGGTATTCGAGTTCTTCGGTCACAAGAAGGCCCGCCGCAGATTTTTTCACGTATAGGGGGATTCCGACGATTGATGCATGTGCCCTATGGCATGCGCCAAAGGCATCGTTGACAAAATAATCTATACCTTTGGCCAGGTTCCGGGCAAACTCAGGATCGTTCTTTTTTTCTCCCGCGTAAAACCTGAGGTTTTCAAGGACGAGGACTTGTTTTTCTTTGAGGCCCTCTTTCAGTCTATCCACTCCATCACCGAAAACATCAGGAGCTAAGACAACGTCTTCTGTGATCAACTGGGACAGTCTTTGTGCTATGGGTTTCATGCTGAGTTTGGGATCGAACTGGCCCTTAGGGCGTCCGAGATGAGAAGCGCAGACAACCTTTGCTTTCTGCTCTAAGAGATAGTTCAGAGTGGGAAGTGCGGCCCTGATACGAGTGTCATCACGGATCTGTCCTCCCTCATCCAAAGGCACATTAAAATCCACCCGCAAGAATACAGTTTTCCTGGGTAGATTCAAGTCCTTGAGCTGGAGCATGAGATTGAACGCTATATGAATTTCACGAGGTCTTTGAGCCGGCAGGAGTAGCCCCATTCATTGTCGTACCAGGCGAGGACTTTCACGAGGTTTCCATCTGTTACGCGAGTAAAAAGACTGTCCACAATGGAAGAATGAGGATTGGACACAAAATCAATAGAAACAAGAGGCTCCTCACAATACTGGAGGATTCCTTTCATCTTACCTTCTGCGGCTTCCCTAAACGCTGCGTTGACTTCATCCGCTGTGACATCTCTTTTCATTAAAGCGACAAGGTCTACCACCGAAACATTGGGTGTGGGGATTCTTATGGCGATCCCGTCGATCTTTCCCTTGAGATCTGGCAAAACGATGCCTACGGCTTTGGCTGCCCCTGTTGTTGTGGGTATTTGGGATATAGCAGCTGCACGGGCCCGTCGAAGGTCCGAGTGAGGGAAGTCGAGGATCCTCTGGTCGTTTGTGTAGGAGTGAATTGTGGTCATGAAAGCCTTTTCGATGCCGAATCTTTCGTGAAGGACTTTTGTGGGAGGAGCAAGGCAGTTCGTGGTGCAGGAGGCATTGGATATGATGTGGTGGTTAGGCGGGTCGTACATTTCTTCATTTACGCCCAAAACCAGAGTGACGTCTGGATCGCTTGCAGGGGCGGAAATGAGGACCTTTTGTGCGCCCCCGCTTTCTATGTGCTTGGCTGCATCCGGTCTTTTGCGAAACAGGCCGGTAGCTTCGATGACAACGGAAATCCCCAGGTTTTTCCAGGGCAAGTTGGCAGGGTCTCGCTCGGAAAGGACCTTTGTTTCTTTACCGTTAACGAATATTGAATTTTCCGAAGCTTTGACATCGGCATCCAGGATTCCCAGTACAGAATCATACTTGAGGAGATGAGCCAGGGTTTTGGCGTCGGCCAGATCATTGACGGCAACGATCTCGATTTCGGGATCTTGATATGATGCGCGATAAAAGTTTCTCCCGATACGGCCAAATCCGTTTATTCCTACTTTTATTCCCATTCGTAAACCTCCTATATGAATGTATCAATTGTGTAACA
>CAZXJE010000079.1:8558-10789 GCA_964640835.1 uncultured Eubacteriales bacterium | reverse complement strand
GAACAATCCTCTTTTCGTTCACTGTGCTTCCGAATGAGATATCTCATTCGGCTACCCGACTGCTATGGCTCGCTACTTGTTGGTGAAATATGATAAAATTCTTTGCAGCATGAAAATATGGGTAACAATATAAAGGAGATGGGATGAAAGTATTGACCTCTCAACAGATGAAAGAGATAGACCGGACAGCGATCGAAGACCTCGGCATCAT
Source organism: uncultured Eubacteriales bacterium (assembly GCA_964640835.1). Lineage (GTDB taxonomy): Bacteria > Acidobacteriota > Aminicenantia > Aminicenantales > Aminicenantaceae > WTAW01. The sequence goes on along the minus strand of CAZXJE010000079.1, from coordinate 10,578 downwards.
CGGTCCTATACTGATGGAAAACGCAGGGCTTCAGATCGCAATGGAGATACTGGATTGTTTTCCAGATATCGAATATGAGAAAATTTTTATCGTTGCAGGAAAGGGAAACAACGGAGGAGATGGATTTGTCGTGGCACGCCATTTGTATAATCAGGGGTGTCGTCCCCATGTCGTTCTCCTGGCAAAAATGAAAGAATTGAAGGGGGATGCGGCACTCAATGCCGGGATTGCACACAGGATAGGTGTTAAGATCTCTGAGACACCGACAGAGAAAGAGTGGCGAGTTCAAAAGAAAACTCTCAAAAAGGCAACCTTGGTGCTCGATGCCATCTTTGGAACCGGACTCACCAAGCCTGCAGGGGGAATATATGCAAAGGTTATTGAAGATATCAACACATCCGAAGCGTACACGATCGCTGTGGATATTCCATCGGGTCTTTCTTCAGACAGTTTCCAAATCATCGGGCCTTGTGTGGAAGCGGACCTAACGATCACTCTGGCAGCTCCCAAGATCGCCCATGTCTTTCCACCGGCTGAAGAGATAGTTGGGGAGTTGGTGGTGGCAGACATCAGCGTACCCCCCGAACTCTTTAAAGATGACTGCTTGAAACTGGAATTGATAGAGGAAGAACAAATTATTCCCTACTTTCAACCGAGAAAGAACGAAACACATAAAGGCAATTATGGTCATCTGTTCATCCTGTCGGGCTCTCTGGGGAAAACGGGTGCATCTGTGATGGCAGGGAAGGCGGCTTTGAAGATGGGAGCAGGTCTTGTAACCATAGGCACACCTCAGAGTTGTCTACCGATCGTGGCTCGAGCCATGGTCGAACTGATGACAGAACCGTTGCCGGAGACACCGAAGAAGACATTCTCTGCAGATGCACTCGAGAGATCCCTCGAACTGCTCAAAGATAAAGACGCTCTGCTGTTGGGGCCTGGCATTTCAACTCATCCCTCTACGGCAGAGTTTGTGAAAACCCTCCTTCCCCGGATCAAAGTTCCTGCGGTCCTGGATGCAGATGCCCTTAATATCCTCGCCGGAAAACCGGACCTTCTTAAATCTTTGAAGAAAACCGCTGTCGTGACTCCTCATCCTGGCGAATTTGCCCGGCTTCTCAATCTGTCTACAAAGGAAGTGGTGGAGAAAAAACTGGAGCTCGGGCCCAAGTTTGCTCAGGAGTATGGTGTATTTCTTGTTCTCAAAGGATATCGGACCCTGATTTGTACTCCTGACGGGAAAACTTACATAAATCCAACGGGAAATCCTGGGATGGCCACAGCTGGGTCGGGAGATGTGCTCAGCGGAATGATCGCTTCCATGATCATTCAGGAAAAAGACCCGCTCTTTGCCATTCTGGCAGCCGTTTTTGTTCATGGTCTGAGCGGTGATATTGGGGCTCAAAGAATAGGAGAGAAAGCTCTCACAGCAGGAAAACTGATCACTTATCTTCCGGCAGCTATTAAAGCACTCTCTGCTTATTATCAGTCCGGATAATTCATAAAATAATGTCGACACTCATAATAGCTCAAATCTTCGAATTTGTGACATGGAGTATCTCAATGGGGTGTAGAAATTCGTGAGATGAAGAAACCTGGACGAAAACCTGAATTGAAGGAGTTCATGACTCAGTCTGAAGAGGAGACCTTTCAGCTAGCACAAGAGATCGCCAAGGATTTTAAAGGGGATGAAGTGGTTCTTCTCTTCGGAGAACTCGGCGCAGGGAAGACGGTGTTTGCGAAGGGGATCGCTTCAGGCCTGGGCCTGGAGGACCATCATCATGTCTGCAGCCCCTCTTTCACATTGGTCAACATCTATCAGACAAAATTTCCCATTTATCACGTTGACCTTTACCGGTTGGGAACGGGTACAGAAATCCAGGACCTGGGTTGGGAAGATTATCTCGGCCAGGGAGTAGTTTTAGTTGAGTGGGCGGAAAAGCTGACCTTTCCCCTCGACGCTATTCATGTGAGTTTTGAAGTCATAGGCGAAAACCAAAGAAAGATCACAATTACTGTG
>CAZXJE010000079.1:5612-8458 GCA_964640835.1 uncultured Eubacteriales bacterium | reverse complement strand
GCATTTATCGCGAAGTTCATTTTGACGCAAGTTCTGAAACCAATGGCCAAAAAAACAAAAACTAAAGTGGATGATCTGATCATCAAAAGTGTCTCCTCCATACTTTTTTACATTATACTTGCTCTCGGTTTTAAAATCGGTTTCGAGACTTTCAAGTTTGAAACCGACGTATACAAAAGTCTTGTCGATACATTTCTGATTTTCCTGGTGGCTATTGCTCTGATTCGGATTATCCGGAATCTGTCCAAGCATTGGATCAAAGACTGGGCCAAAAAGACAGAGTCGACAGCAGATGATCGTCTGATTCCTCTGGTGGAAAAAATATTGAAGGCTATGGTCGTGATCCTCGCTCTCTTTTTTATTTTTGATGCATGGAGCATCGATATTAGTCCATTATTAGCGACAGCCGGTGTTGCCGGGCTTGCCGTTGGCTTTGCGGTGAAGGATTCCCTTGCCAACATCCTCGGGGGTCTTCAACTGGTTCTGGATAAAACATTCAAGGTGGGGGATAAAGTTCAGATCGAATCCGGAGAGATGGGTGTCATTCTGGATATCGGTTTGAGGAGCACAAAATTAAAAACCTACGATAATGAAGTGATCTATATTCCCAATGGGCAACTGGCTAATGCTAGAATCAAGAACTTCACTGTTCCAGATCTCTCGATCAGGGTGAATGTGGAGTTCGGTGTAGTATATGGATCAGATCCAGAGAAAGTCAGACAGGTGGTTTTTGAGGCACTCAAAAAGACAGAGAGTGTTCTTGATGAACCAGAGCCCGTCGTCCAGTTTTTAAAAATGTCCGATTTTTCGTTGGATTTTATTGCTAGAGTGTGGGTTAAGGATTACACAGAGGCTTTTGGCATGAAAGTCAAAGTGACAGATGTCATTTATAATACGCTAAATGAGGCTGGGATCGGTATTCCATTTCCCACTCGTACGATATTTACCAAATCCATTGATTGAAAGAGAATATTATGCTCGATAAAGTCAAAGAAAAAATCCTTGAGGTCAAAGATTTTCCTAAACCGGGTATCGGATTCAAAGACATCACTCCCATTGTGGAGGACCCCTCCTCTTACAACATTGTGATAAATGATCTAGCCTCGTGGGCAAAGAAAAAAAGGCCTCAGATCATTGCAGGGATAGAATCAAGGGGATTTTTATTCGCTGCGCCGGTTGCCCATCAGTTAGGCCTTGGATTGGCTATGATCCGTAAAAAGGGTAAACTTCCCCGGGAGTGTGTGTGTGTGAAAGCGCCGAATGAGTATGCTGTCGAGTACTTTGAGATGCATACAGACAGCATCCAGAAGGGGCAGAGAGTTCTCATCATCGATGACCTCATCGCGACCGGCTCTTCTACAGTGAGTGCTATAAACATCGTAAAGGAGGTTGGCGGTGAAGTCGTGGGATTTGCCGCTGTTGTGGAGCTTCTCTTCCTGGGCGGTGTGGATTTTATAAAGAATATCCATCCCGACGTGGAGATCCTCTCCTTGATCCAGTTTGAAGAATAGAGGAAAGATTGTGAAGGACTGGCTTAATCGATACTTTAAGCTTGAGGAAAACAACACCAACATCCGGACGGAAATGGTGGGTGGGATCACCACCTTCATGACCATGTCCTATATCATTTTTGTCCAACCAGCGATCCTTTCAGCCGCCGGAATGGACCAGGGGGCCGTCATGTTTGCTACCTGTGTGTCCAGTGCGGTGGCCACGCTTCTGATGGGATTGTTAGCCAAATACCCCATCGCCTTGGCTCCAGGTATGGGACACAATGTGTTTTTTGCCATCATAGTCTGTGGGATTTTGGGGTATTCTTGGCAAGTCGCTCTCGGTGCTGTTTTTATATCCGGGTTGATTTTGGTTATCCTTTCTCTAGCCGGTGTTTGGAAGACTTTGGTTGCCGCGGTACCCGATTCACTTAAACATTCGATAGCCGTCGGGATCGGCGTACTGATCGCCTTTATAGGACTTCAGTATGGAGGTGTGGTTGTCAATGCTCCTCCACCTGTCCCAGGGACTACGGATATCCTGGTTATGCTCGGCGATTTGACATGTAAGCCAGCTCTTCTGACACTGTTCGGAGTGGTCTTGACTGCAGCGCTCATCGTTTTGAAGGTACGAGGTGCGATCCTTTTGGGTATTCTTTCCACCGCGCTCTTGGGGATACCGTTGGGGGTGGTCAAATATCAAGGGATTATTGCTGCTCCACCCAGTGTGATGCCGACACTTTTAAAACTGGATATTTTGGGGGCTGTTCAAACGGGACTGTTCACAGTTGTATTTATCTTTTTTTTCCTCGATCTGTTTGACACGATGGGCACACTCATCGGCGTGAGTGCGCCCGCCGGTTTTCTCAAGGATGGAAAACTTCCCCGCGCCAACCAGGCCATGTTTGCGGATGCGGTGGGAACTGTGGGAGGAGCGCTTATGGGAACGTCCACAGTGACGAGCTACATCGAGAGTGCTTCCGGGATCGCACATGGCGCAAAAACAGGATTGGCAAATGTCTTTACGTCGCTGCTGTTTATCATCGCTCTATTTTTCAGCCCGTTGGCTGAAATGATCGCTGGCAGTTATGAATATAACGGTGCAACTCTGCGTCCGGTTATCGCACCCCCTCTGATCATTGTGGGGTATCTGATGATGAAGTGCATCATTTTTATAAAATGGGATGACCTGACAGAGGCCATCCCAGCCTATTTGACTATTATCATCATGCCCTTGACCTTTAGCATTACAGAGGGGATCGCCTTCGGATTTATCTCCTATTCCATTCTGAAGATTGTCACGGGAAAAGGAAGAGAAGTTCACTGGGTGATATATCTGTTTTCTGTGTTGTTTAT
>CAZXJE010000079.1:0-5512 GCA_964640835.1 uncultured Eubacteriales bacterium | reverse complement strand
CGGGAAAAGGAAGAGAAGTTCACTGGGTGATATATCTGTTTTCTGTGTTGTTTATCTTTCGGTATATCATTAAATAACCTGAATAATCCAGGATTTCAGAATGTGGGAGGCTAGACCCGACTAAATGATGTAGGATTCGTTTTGGGATTTTTTTCGAAGAATGAACCACTTTATAAGAGCTCTCATGAGGAGATTGGATAAATGATGCAATATTCTCGAATTATTATCAGTCTTTCTGTCTTCATGATTATCTTGATGACCTTCGAGTGCGCTAAAACCCCCGCACCAGCATTAGAGCCGGGGATGACTTTTGGATCGGATGAGGCAAAGTGGGTCGCTAACACCATGGAAAAGATGACGCTGGAGGAGAAGGTCGGACAGTTGATCGCCTGCCGTTACACCGGCCGGTTCGTGAATATGGATAGCGAATTCGTCAATGACCTTAAAACGCTTGTTGTGGAGCAGAAGATCGGAGGCCTTATTCTTTTCGCAGGCGATGTGTACGAAACTGCTCATCTGAATAATAGTCTGCAAGAGAAGGCAAAGATCCCTCTGTTGATCGCGTCTGACCTGGAGAGAGGCCTGGGAAATCAGATCGATGGAGCCACTCTTTTTCCGCCTGTGATGTCCCTGGGCGCGGTGGACTCAGAAGAGATGGCCTACCGGATGGGGAAGATTACAGCTCTTGAAGCCAGGGCCATAGGTATCCATATGACTTATGCACCTGTGGTCGATGTGAACATCAACCCAGAAAATCCCATCATTAACGTCCGATCCTTTGGGGAGGACCCTGAACAGGTGGGGCGGTTGGCTGTTCCTTTCATAAAGGGCTGTCAGGAGAATGGACTGATCGCTACGGCAAAACATTTTCCCGGTCATGGAGATACGGCTGAGGATTCTCACACAGTACTCCCTACGGTGAATGCCGATCGAGAACGTCTGGACAGGGTTGAGATCTATCCATTCAAGATCGCCGTTGAGGCCGGTGTCCAGGCTATCATGGCGGCTCATCTCAGCCTGCCGGCACTCGATCCAACGCCAAATGTCCCTTCGAGTCTCTCCAAGCCCATTCTGACGGGTCTATTGAGGGAAGATCTGGGTTTTGAAGGAATAATCGTTACAGATGCCATGGGCATGGGAGGAGTGACAACTCTGTATGAGCCTGAAGAGGCCGCATTGAGGGCTGTGAAAGCGGGGATCGATATGGTTCTGCTACCACCTAAGCCAAAAGAGGTGATCGATTCCCTGGTTCAGGCAGTGAAAGACGGTGAGATATCAGAAGAAAGGATAGATCTCTCTGTGAAGAGAATTCTGGAAGCCAAGGCAAGGCTAGGTTTATACAAACAGAAGTTAGTTGACCTTGAGTTGTTGGATATCCGGATAGCACCGAGAGCACACCTCAGACAGGCAGAGGCCACTTTTGAAAAATCGATGACGCTCGTGAAGAACGAGGATGCCGTGGTCCCTTTATCTAATAAAACCCAAAGCATTGCTATCCTCTCTTTGAGCAGCGATCCAGGGGGATATTTTGCCGGGAGGACATTCGTTAACGAAATGAAGAAAAGAAGTTCTTGGGTATTGGAGTTTTATGCAGAGGCGACAACCGGGCAGGGTTACCTGGATTCGGCTTTTGAAAAAGCGAGAACTGCAGATGTTTTAGTTATTGCTCTCTTTTCCCGTTTGCGCGCGGACAAAGGGAGTGTAGGCCTTGAAATGAGTCATGTTCAGCTCATAAGAGAAGCGGCAAAACTTTCTAAAAGTGTGCTTGTGGTCTCCTTTGGAAGTCCCTACTTTTTACGGCATTTTCCCGAAGTCGATGCCTATATGTGTGCTTACAGGTATGCGGATGAGGCGATGATGGCGGCAGCCAGAGCACTCTTCGGGGAGATCGACATACAGGGAAAGTTACCGGTTTCGATCCCCGAACTCTATCCTATCGGTCACGGCCTCACAGTTCCCAAGAAAATTCAATAAACAGAAAAAAGGGGGACGGTTCTCTTCTTATGTAGGGTCCGTTCCCCGAACGGACCGTTTGGGAAACGGTCCCTACAAGCAAAGAGCATTCCCACTTCCTCCAAATTGACAGATGATGCCTTTTTTGTTTATGCTAATAACAACTGTCTTCTCTGACATAGGGTAATAGCGATGAATCCCATCCGAGGAGGGATAAATGTCTGATTTTTTTCAGAACGGAGTCATCACGACTTTCCATAGAATCGGGGCACTGAATGTAGAAAAACTGGAAGAGCAGCTTAAAAGTTTTTCAAAAATACGCCCGATCGCTTTGGTCCTGCCTTCCCTTTACCGGGAATACGCAAGTGGTGCCCTTCCTAATATCATGAAGACATTAAAAAAAGTAAGCTATCTCAATGAGATCGTCCTGTGTTTGGATAAAGCCACGTCTGCCCAGTTCAAAGAGGTCAAAGATGCCTTTTCCTCGGTGAAAAAGTTGAAGATCATCTGGAATGATGGAAAAAATGTAAAGAGGCTTTATCAAGAATTGGAAAGACATAATTTATCTCCAGGAGATACAGGGAAGGGCCGTGCTGTCTGGATCTCTTTGGGGTATGTCTTGGGTCGGGGGAAGAGCCGGGTTATCGCTGTCCATGATTGCGACATCGTGAATTATGATCAGGTGATGTTGGGAAGGCTGTGTTATCCAGTAGGAAATCCTTATCAAGAGTATGAATTCTGTAAAGGATTTTACAGCCGCGTGACAACCAAGATGTATGGGCGAGCCACACGTTTATTTTTTACTCCATTTATCCGATCTCTTGAGAAGATCTTGGGATACCTGCCATTTCTGGTTTATATGGATAGTTTTCGCTACGCGCTATCAGGAGAAATCGCTATGAGGCGTGACTTGGCGATGGCCACACGCATACCGAGCGATTGGGGATTAGAAGTCGGAACACTTGCCGAAGTCTATAGAAGTGTAACCCTAAACAGGATCTGTCAAGTCGATATTGCCGACACTTATGAGCATAAACATCAGGCTCTCATCCCGAGTAATCCAGAAAAGGGGATTCTCAAGATGACCATCGATATCGCCAAATCCATTTTCCGCACACTTGCCCAGGAAGGTGTCGAATTCTCAGAGGGTTTTTTCAAAACTTTGAGCAATATCTATTTGCAGATTGCTCAGGATGCCATCATCCGCTATGAAGGGGATGCCGCTCTGAACGACTTGGAATTTGACAGGCACGGTGAATCTCTCTGCGTCGAGGCTTTTGCCAATGGGATCAATCGAGCTGGGAAGTTGTTCTGGGAGAATCCATCTGGTATGCAACTTATTCCCAGTTGGCACAGAGTAACAGCTGCACTGCCAGAATTTTTCCAGAAACTTGAAGAGGCTGTCGTAAAAGATAATAAGTGAAACAATTCGGCCACGGGAAACGTTATTGGAATGGAGGGAATCCATTTATTTAGATCGCAGGTTGGATTACTGAGAGGACTTAGATGATATTTTCAAAAAAAATATTAACAATCGTTCTGATAATCGTTTTGGTAGGATTATCCGTGTATTATTTTGTGGTCAAAAAAGGATCGGATTCCGGAGAGGGAGAGGCCTCTTCGGGTGAACAAGCTCAAGAGACAAAGACCAGTGAGACGCCCCTTCAAGTAAAGGTCGAGGAGGCCAGGCTCGGCGATCTTATCATCAAGTTGAGGTCTCCTGCGGAAGCCGTCACTGACAGAAAAATTGTCATGAAGACAGAAGTCCCGGGCGTTATCAAGAGTCTCAATGTGGAAGAGAGCAAGCATGTGAGAAAGGGTGATTTACTGGTAGAGATCGATGACCGGGAGTACAAGCTTAGCTATGAGAATGCTGAGGCCATACGCTTAAAAGCTTTCTCGGAAATGTTGGTGGAGCAGCGTTTTGCCGATGTGGGAGGCGGAAGTGGAGAGCAGAGCAGCGAGTTGAATAGTGCAAAAAAACAGTTTGAGGAAGCCGGACAACAATATCAAAAAGGGCTTATTTCAAGAGAAGAATTCGAGAAACAGTCGCGCCTTTACGAGAGGGCGCTGATCGAATCAGGAGAAAAGAAAGACGAAGTTGTTGCGGCCATGAAAGGTTTAACCCAGGCCGAGATCGGTGTAAAAAAGGCACAGATCGATTTGGAGAAAACAAAGATAAGGGCTCCTTTTTCTGGAATCATCGCAGATATCCTAGCATCTCCGGGTGAGCATGTCTCTATGGGGCGTGAACTTTTTACTCTAGTGAATATCAGCAGGATTCAGGTTCATGCCAGAGTCTTGGAGAGTGAAATCGGAAAGATGCAAGTCGGCCGAGAGGTAGATCTGAGGTTCAGCGCTCACCCCGGAAAGGTCTTCAAAGGAAAAGTGAGCGCAATCAGTCCAATAGTCAATCCCGAGTACAAGACGTGTAAAGTCTTTGTCGATGTAGAAAATCCTGAAGAAGAATTAAAGCCAGGGATGCATGCCGAAGTTGAGATCGCCGCTGAAATTCACAAAAATAAACTCCTCGTTCCTCAGGATGCAATTTTGACTAGGTCCCAGCGGAAATTACTTTTTGTTGTCGAGGACGGGCTGGCCAAGTGGAGATATGTCGAGATCGGCCTTGAAAACGAGGATTTTGCTGAAATATTGGATGGTGTCAAAGCGGGAGATAAGGTTATCGTAGAAGGGCATTTTACGCTTGCGCACGATGCCCGTGTGAATATCGTCGAGTAATACCCCTAAATTTCACGCACAGGAATATTAAACCAACAAAAAGCTGGGTGTTGTCGTTGACTGACTTCCTACGGCTCGGTCATCCGAGATTTGAGTTCTCCTGCGATCATGTAGTGTTTGGGTGAGAACTCATCGATCCAGACACGGATTGTGGGAAGTGGCGCTTTGATGGATGCATGAACAGCCTCAGTTATGGCTTTAAGAAGCGCCTCTTTCTGTTCGTCTGTTCTCCCTTCTAATAGATGTACTTCAACTAACGGCATCACATTCTCCTTATCTGACCTGAATCATTCATAAAAAATGTCGACATTTATTATTACAGACCTAATATCAGAATATCATATTGTTTTTTCGGAATACTCATTTGGGTATTGCATTTCCTATACAGTTTTCATTAATTATAGACATTTTTTACCCTATAGGCGAGCCGATCTCACTACAAAGCCTTCGTTGTAGCCCGGGTAGGTTGGGTCGGCTCGCAGTAGTTCACTACAGCTTCGTGGGCCACTGCCTCAACCTTAATGTAAGGGTGGGGTGGGTTGGCCTCATCTCGTGAATAATCCAGGCTAACTTAATTTCGTGTTTATTTTACAAGATAACAGCGATGGGGACAGGCTACTTTTTTAATTACCCCTATAAAAAGTAGCCTGTCCCCTTTTTTTATTTAAGCTGGAAGCGGACGGTTACGGTAAAGATGACACCTCTTGGGCGGCCGTTGATGACCATGGGCTCATAGACCCACTGACGTACAGCATCGATGGCAGCCTGGTCAAGAAGCGGGATGGACCTGAGGACTTTGACCCTCTGGACGCGGCCGTAG
>CAZXJE010000078.1:0-13205 GCA_964640835.1 uncultured Eubacteriales bacterium | reverse complement strand
TCTTTGGGGATAAGATTCTCCATGCCACTACTGTCAGAATGGAAACAAAAATGATTGAGAGACTTAGAGTAATGACGAGATTTTTTTTTGAAAGAAAGAATGATTTTCTAGAGGAGATTTCTTCCTCGCGCAACAACTCATCTAGCCAGCGATCCAGCTCCTCTTTGTAGGCGAAAATACTCGCACGAGGTGACCCATCCATCCGGTATACAGGAAGGTCGAACTCCTTCTCCCATCGCCGGCAGGTCCGCTCAGACCGCCTAAGATAAGACGCAATCTCTTTCCAAGAATCAAGGATGTTTTTGTCCTGCACTGATCCTTCCCTAATGCATTAATCTGTTTTAAATTATATATGAGAAAGAGATTAAATGGCTAGATTTTTATTTTCTATTTTTATTATCAGCTCAAGCAATAAGGAATTATCCGATCAAAATTTTCCCTAATAAGATTTTAACTGTGCTAAAATGAAAATGAGGATATTCACCATGCGTATCGTGCTCTTTACGGGGAAGGGCGGAACAGGAAAAACAACACTATCGGCAGCAACAGCACTGCTATCCGCTCAGAAGGGTCATAAAACTCTTGTCATCTCAACCGATGCTGCCCATAGCCTTTCAGATTCGTTCGAGATGCAGCTCTCTAATCGGCCCAAAAAGATCGTAACCAATCTTTATGGTCAGGAAATAAGCGCCCAGGAGGAAATCGAGGAAAAGTGGGGAGAGATCAAGGACTATCTGTCTGCCCTGTTTTCATCCCAGGGGATAGAAACGATTGAAGCCGAAGAAATGAGTCTTTTCCCAGGAATGGAAGAGTTGTTCAGTCTGATGAAAATAAGGAATTACAGCCTGACTAAGGAATATGATGTTGTCGTCGTGGATTGTGCCCCCACTGCCGATACGCTAAGGCTTCTGAGTGCTCCGGAGATAACAAACTGGTATCTCAAACACGTCTTTCCCATCCAGAGAACAGCAGCTAAGGCCGTGCGACCTGTCGCCAAAAAGTTGCTTCCTATTCCCTTTCCTGAAGATGAGGTTTTTGGCGCAATGAAGAATCTCAGCACACAGCTGGCAGAAATGAAAGGAATCCTCGCAGACAACCAAACGACATCCATACGTCTCGTCGTCAATCCGGAGAAAATGGTCATCAAGGAATCTCAAAGAGCATTCACTTTTTTCAGCCTCTTTGGATACACGGTCGATATGGTCATCGTTAATCGTGTTTTCCCCGACAAAGTGAAAGACGACTATTTTAAAAAGTGGAAGGACATTCAGGAATCCTATATCCAGATGATTCATGAAGGCTTTTCTCCTCTTCCCATATACAATCTGGAGCTTTTTGACCAGGAAATTGTAGGAAAGACCCTTCTGAATAAAATTGCCAAACGAATTTACAACACTGAAGATCCGGCCCGGTTCTTCTTTTCTGAAAAACCGATAAGTATTAAGAAGGTTAAGGGTGGGTTTGATATGTTCTTGAAATTGCCCTTTGCGAAAAAGTCAGATTTAGATCTTCTTCAGGATGGGGAAGAGTTGTATATTCGAGTGGGAAACTATAAAAGAACCATTCTCGTTCCTCATTCATTGCTCAACTATGCGATCGAAGATGCAAAGTTTGAGGAGGAAAAACTGAGAATTAGTTTTCGCAAAGAGAAAGCGTAAGCTTTACATATACTATAATTATTACTCCGATTTAGGAGGCGAAAAAATGGTTGAAGAAAAAACAAGAGAAATCCGAATCAGTATTCCTGAAGATCTGTTCTCCATATTTATCCCCGAAAAGACAGTGGGTCATCTCATGAATGCCAGGAAGGAAATGCTTCTTTCCCTCCGCTCCCTCATCGATGCCAAAATCGAAGCCATGGAGAAATTCGAAAAAAAGAGAGAGACAAAAAAGAAAAAGATTAAGATCGAGTAGAATCTCTTACACAAGACACAAATTGAATTTGTATTAATCTTAAAAGATCAGGAAATTCTCCATCACTCAGACTTCTGGATGATTCCTGGCCCGATTCCATCAACTTATAGTTCTGGATTGAGTCGTTTACAAAAAACCTAGTTTTCTTTCTCACCGCTGAGAAGGTCTTTCACAGACACCTCCCAGATCGTTCCCTGGGGACGTGCCTTGACATCTCCTTCCGCATTGTAGGAGATCCATTTTCCGTCTGGAGAGGGATAGATCCAATCTTTCCAGTCGTCATCATCAGATGCAAGTTTCATGACACCTCCCCTTTTAACTGGAACTATGAATATCCGGGTTGGACTCTTTTGTAGTTCTTTACCGATAAAAGCGATGTGTTTTCCATCCGGAAGCCAGCATAAACCCCCAGCATCATTATCAAGGCCTTGTTCTTTGAAATCGAGAATTGTGCGCGTTTTACTGCCGTCTATAGGGATAGCTAATATATTCCCATCGGACTCTGCAACAATCTCTTTGCTATCTGGAGACCAGGCATGCGACCAATACGCACACTTGTTTAAAATTATCGTAGGTTCGCCTCCGGACGCGGAAATGACTTCGAGACGATTTCTTCCATGATCCAACCTGACGACATATACGATATTCTTTCCATCGGGAGACCATTCCGGCAGGATCTCAATCTCTGAGGAACTTGTGAGCTGGATCGGATCGTCTTCCTCGACAGACAAAGCCCAGACATCATTTTTATGGATCACAGCGATCTTCTTTCCATCTGATGACCATGCCCAATTTTCGAAGACATGAGATCCGTCCCAATCGCTAAAAACATCAACTGATGGCCCGATTGTCTGTCCTTCTTTCAGTGAAACAGAAATATAATGGAGGCTTTCCTTTCCGTCACCATGCTCCACAGAAAAAAGGAGTTTTTCACAATCGTGGGATAAAGCCAGGGAATGGACTATGACATTATCTGAAACGTCTAGATTCAATGGGAATGCCTTTGTACCCGCAAGAGGGATCATTGATAATCCGGAATCATTTGGATTATCTCTCACCCGGTGTGTGATAATCAATTTGTTATCAGGGGACCAAAATTGTGTGTAGGGCGAAAGTTTTAGCTCTCGTCCCAACCTGAATGAGGGGCCTCCTGAGGTTGATACGACTTTGAGAACATTAGTGAAGTCATACGACGTACGGTAGAAGAGCATCTTTTTTCCATCAGATGACCAAGAAAAAAAAGCTCCGACCTCTTCTGGGGGGGCTACTTCGAATATACGTTCATCAGAGAGACGGAAGAGGAAGGACTTTTGGGGGGACTTATAGTACAGCCATTGCCCATCAGGCGACCATGAAATATAGCGGCCATACTTGATGTCGGCGATCTTTTTCGATTCCCCCCCCTCTGCAGAGACAACTCGAATCTCAGAATCTGCACGGTTGTAAGCAATTGTTTTACCATCGGGCGACCACGAAGGATTCATTTCCACTTTGGGATCGTTCGTGATCTGGCTAAGAGTTCCATCTTTAATGGATATAGTCCAGATATCGCCCTGAGTTTTTTTGTCTAATTTCATAAACACGATCCTCTCAGAATCAGGCGACCAGCTCACGGGATGAAGAAACCTGTATTTTCCCTCGAGAATCTTTTTCGCCGGGCCTGTTGGCCTTCCTGTATCTGGTGACACAGGAATAACACAGATCGCATCTCCTGAGTAGAAAGCGACCTTTTTTCCATCCGGAGACCATATGCCACGCCAAGCCTGTGTGTCCACCAGTTCGAAGGGCTCTTCACCTTTGAGTGGGATCACAATGTTTTCATGAAGCAAGAATTTGCCATTGGGAGAGAGTTTGATTTTACTTAAGACGGCCACATCCTTTTTGCCTGAAAGTACTTCAATTTTAGAAAACTTCGCGCCAGTCTTTGGATCGATGATAATTTTCTTATCCAAGGCTGCATCCGTTTTCATTTTTAGCTTCTGATTCTTTTTTGCTTGCTCGACCCGAGTCATCATCAGTTGAGTCACAGGAATGATCGCACTTTCTGGGTAGTTTTCGATGAGTCTCTCAAATATGGACAACGCCTCATCGTGCTGGCCCATCCTGAAATACGACTGCCCGATCCAATATTGGGCATCGAGAGCTATTTCACTTTTTGGGAGTAGCTTGATCACCTCTTCGTATTCAGCAATGGCTTCCTGGTAATTCGTTTGTTTCAGAAAGGAGATCGCCTTCTGGAAGTGCTTTTCAGCTACTTCAGTGGCACCTGCAGTTAAGTTCGCCTGGAAGAAAGTAGTAAAGCTTGCTCTGGCTGATTGTATTCCGCAAAACAATGCAAACAATATACCCAAGGCTACAAGAAAGGTGATAAATTTCTTCATAGTTGTTCCCCTTACAAATTATTCATGACTTTGAAGATTGTTTTTTTTAATTTTACTGATAGACTCCGCCATTCCCATCAACCGGGACATGTCTATTTTTCCGATTAGAACGAATGAAATTGAGCCGTTGCTCCAGGCAAGGATCGTCGCCTTTTCCAGGGCCTTCACGTCATCTGTCGAAGACTCGACGCTCTGGTAGACAGCAAATTCCCTGAAATCTTGGGCTTCAAGACCGCCTTCCCCATCAAGGGGCTGTTCAAACATTGAAATGGTATCTATACCGTTTGTGTATACCAGATGGAGACTGTCAAAGTCCTCGATTTTTCTGATACTATCGAGGATATAACCGGGATGGAAGCGCGCCGGCGCCACTAACTCGAAATCGACAGCTTTTTGGGCCTCAGAGAGTGTGATAATATCGCCTTTGGAAATAGGAGTAGCTCCAGAAGGACTGAATTCTTCGGAAGATTTTTCCGCTCCCCTAAAGATTACCCCAGGCCTTGCACGACTGGTATACGCATCTATATGTTCAAAATACAAGATATCGTCCCTGGGAATTGGCATTCGTAATGCTGAGGGTGTAGACGATTCCTGGGAGACGGTCTGTACAGCAGCCTCTCGATGCTCTGTTAAATAGAGACTGATTGTTGATCTGTTGTCCTGCTGAGTCTCTGTGCTAGGTTTCTGAAAAACATTGCTAAACATAAATGCTAAAACCACAATCGCTGCCACTTCAGCGAATCGTAGCGCTGCCTTTTTGAAAAATGCAGGTCTAACAATCCTCCTCGAACGCGATTCATCCTCTTTCATCTGTAATATGACTTTCTCCATTAATAAAGGTGATGGTTCTGGTCCTTCCCAAACTTGGAGGACTTCAGATAGTTTTTTCAGTTTCCTCATATGCTTTGAGCAATCCTTGCAGTTTTTAAGGTGATCATCTATTTCGATTTTGTCTTTATCGTCTAAATCTTTGCTCAAAAACGCTTTTAATCTTATCTGAATATCTTCACATTTCATCGTTCAATCCCCCAAGTACTTTGAAAGGATTTTCCTGAGTTTTCCTTGGGCTCTATGGTTAAGCGACAACACAGTCCCCAAGGGACAATCCAGAATATCTGCGATCTCTGAAAACTTCATCCCTTGGTATTCTTTCAACACAAAAATGAGATGTTCTTTTTCCGGCAAAGAAGCAACGGCTCCTTTTATTAAGGATAAGAGTTCCTCTGTCTCTACTTCCTTTGCGGTATCGGCTGAGGGATTGGGAATAATCTCTTGGTACTCCATCCTTTCCCTATTTTGTGACATAACACGGTCATTCAATGAAAGATGGGACCGGTGTTTCATTTTCCTGAAGCTGTCGCGGCACAAATTTATGGCAATCTGGAAGAGCCATGTCTTAAATTGGGCAGTCACCTTATATTTCTTTTTTGATTTTATGACCCTACAGAAAGTGTCTTGATATAAATTCTCAGCCTCTGAGGTATTCATGACCATGCGGTAGATAAAATCCAATAAAGGCCTTTCATACCTTCGATAAAGAATCTCGAATGCATTTATATTTCCATTCTGGTACATCAACATAAGGTCCTCGTCTGATCTCCACATTTTTTATTGATACATTAGTTTGACCATTACTAACTTAAACGTATGATTCTTAAAAATATTGCAGGATTATTGCCGATTCTTTCTGACTCTACTTATATCTCAGTCTGGATTTGGATTCAACTGAAATTGATTGCAGCATATATCTGAATTTCGTAAAGGCGCCACAGGGCTATTCATAGTATTTTTTACACCAGATCAATACTAATTATTTGAGTATATTTATTATTGAGAGCTGCACAAAAATGTCTCTAGCTGGAATTATAGGGGGTGTTGAGACATTAACTGTTGAATAGAATAGGATTAAACTTGCTGGAGATAGGATGTGAAGTTGATCTTCTTTATTTTCAACTAGTAAGATCAGTCTGAGCAGAAATTCCTGATTAAGCTAGGTATTCATTTTATCTCTTGCTCTGGAGATTCAGGAGGCATAATAGTATAACCGAGCTGTAACAACACCGGCGTTTGATTGAAATAGAGCCATTCTTCGTCGATTTTACCATCCTTGATCTGCATGATAGAGACACCTCTAAACTCAATTTGTTTGCCAGTTGGCGGCAGTACGCCTGCAGGCGTTTTCAGGGGTCCTGTGTTTGAGGCTGAAACCACAAACGTTGTCACAATCTTATCTCCTGTAAAGAACGGCTTTTCGGTTGATACCATGAAATCTGGGTAACTCGTCCTGGTATCAATAACCCACTGTTTAAAACCATCCATACCGACAATATCTTCGTAGATATCCACATAGTGCCTGATATACTCTGGAGTACAAATTTCTTCAATCAGGTTTAGATTGCCTTCATTCCAAATTTCTAGGTACTTTTCCCCTAAAATTTGTACTTCTTCCTCAGAGATCCCCTTTTCGACGCGCGTTTCGCACCCGATAGACAAACATAACAAGGCAAAAATTATAAAAACAGAACTTGGTAAGAGTGTTTTTTTCATTTTTCCCTCCTTTTGATTATAGACAAAGATTATCAGGGAATCTCGGAGGTATCAAGGAGCCACAGGAGAGATTTCTGTTCGAATACGGATAGAGATTGTCCAAAAATGGACATAAAATGCTAAAAAAACAGGTCATTTCCTCTATATGAAGGTGTTGGTATATTTTTTGCATATAAGAATAGCAAAGTGAGAACGATCATGGCGAACGGACTAGTAAGATCACATGAGAATACCAAAGTGGGTGGGGTGACTTACATTCATCCAGCCTGGTACTCGTTTATAAAATACTGCGAAGCCCTGCGATATGGCGAGATCGATAAGATCAAGATCCAGGATGGGCTCCCGATGATCGCCGAAGAGGTAAAGAAAAAGATTAAATTTACTTGATAAAAGGAAAGATACGATGGCAACAGAAAACCTACACACTGACCGGAGTGTTCCCCAGTTACCAAGGCCCACTAACGGTGGATCGTATGGTACGGGGGCGGTCGATAAGATAAGCCCGGAGTATCTCGACGAATGGAAAGAGCGGACATTCCGCAAGGAGGTCTTTGAGCTCTTCATCGAGTATTTTTGTATCCGGCAGAAAGTGCCCTTCAAAGAACTCATCGGCAGGGTGGAGAAAACCATTCTGCTTCGCGCATTGTCCCAGTGTAATGGGAATCAAAAGAGTGCGGCAAAATTTCTCGGGATGAAATACACCACGCTGAATGAAAAACTGAAGAGATACAACATCCAGTTCGATAAAAAACCGTTTTGATATTCTTTATTCTTTGTCTGCATTTTAATCCAGCCTTTTAGTGATTTTTGTCTTTTTATGATTTCTATGCAGTTTGCTTCAAAAATTTTGTATAATAAGATTTCTGTTTAATGTTTAATACATTTGTATATCAATGCATAAGGGCAAAAAATTGTCAAAAAAAGGAGTGTGTGTGATGAAAAAAGCAATGGTCTGTGTATTATTTTTTAGCCTGGTTCTTATTTTTCCTGCAATGGCTGAGGAAGGGATGTGGCTGCTCACTCAGTTGAAGCAGCTAGAGCTCGAGAAAAAGGGACTCGAGATTAGTGTGGAGGATATTTATCACCCTGATAAGACATCTCTCACGGATGCGATCGTATGGTTGGGGGGATGTACGGCCTCGTTTGTATCGCCGGAAGGTTTGGTACTCACCAATCATCACTGTGCTGAGGGTGCGCTTCAGAGAGCCTCTTCCGAGGGGAAAGATTACATCAAAAACGGATTTTTGGCTAAGGACAGAAGTGAGGAACTCCAAGCCATAGGGTCTAGAGCTTCTGTGCTCGAGAAGATCAAAGACGTCACACAAGAGATTCTGGATGCAGCTAAAGGAATTGAAGACCTTGTCGAGCGGGATAAAAAGATCAATGCAACCATCACGCAGATGACTGAAAAGATCGAAGGTGGAAGGGACGATGTCCTGGCCAATGTTGCTGCCATGTACAACGGCAAGCAATATATCCTGTTTGTCTATAAGCGATATCAAGATGTGCGCATCGTCTATGCGCCACCGAATTCAATTGGCACTTATGGCGGTGATATCGACAACTGGATGTGGCCCCGCCATACAGGGGATTTTACCTATCTGCGTGTTTATATGGCTCCGGATGGTTCTGGCGCAAAATACAGCACCGACAATATCCCTGTAAAACCCAAAAATTACCTCCGTGTGGCGAAGGACCATCTAAAGGATGGTGATTTCACATTTATCCTGGGTTTTCCCGGGGCGACGACGCGGTGGCGCACGTCCAATTCCGTGGGCTGGAATTTGAAATACAACTATCCCGAGACGATACAAAACTTCAAAGAGCTTATAGAGCTCATGGCAACTCATACCAAGGACTCCGAAGAAGGAAGGATCCGAGTGGCCAGCTTGGATTCCGGCTTGAATAACACCATGAAAAACAACCAGGGCAAGATCGATGGTATGATAAAAACCAATTTCCTCGAGCGGAAGAAAGCATTCGAAAAAGAACTGATGAGTTTCATCGAAAGCAAGCCCGACCTCAAAGAGAAATACGGAGATATTTTGGACCGGATCAAAGCCCAGTATGCGGAATTGGCAAAGACGAAGGCGAAGGACGATGCGATGGGCTTGTTTGGATTATCAAACGGCGTTTTATCGTCACTGGCAAGCCAGATTTATGGGACCGCAAGAGAGAGGGAGAAGCCCGATGAGGAGCGTGCCCCCTATTTTACAGAGCGGGGTGTGGAACAGACGGTCAATAATCTTCATCTTCGCTACTTCAGCTACTATGAACCAGTGGATAAAGCGATGCTGAAACGTGTTTTGGGTGCAGTCAAGGAATTGCCTGAAGGACAAAAGATCGAAGGCCTCGAATATATATTCAGCGGCAGCCAATCCATCGACGATTTTGTGGAAGAAGCGTATGCAAAGACCAAACTCATGGATGTGGAATATGCCAGGCCGCTGTTTAATAAGACCTCCAAAGAATTGGAAGCGCTTGGTGATCCTCTAGTGACAATGGCAGCTAAGATGTATGATGAGACACAGGCACAACGGAAACGCACAGAGAAATTTAATGCAAATATTATCAGTCTACGCAAAGAGTATATCGATGCACTCTACGAGTGGAAGGGCGAAGGATTGTATCCGGATGCAAACGGCACGATGCGGTTCACATACGGGCATGTGGCAGGTTACAGGCCGGCAGATGCGGTGTGGTATAAGCCCTTCACCACGCTCAAAGGAGTTGTCGAAAAGCATACGGGAGAATTTCCCTTCGATAGTCCGGACAAGCTCAATGAGTTATGGAAAAAGAAAGATTTCGGAAAGTGGGCAGACAGCCGATTGGATGAAGTTCCTGTGGGATTCACACACCGGTGTGACATTACTGGTGGTAATAGCGGCAGTCCCGTAATGAATGCAAAGGGAGAGCTGGTGGGTTTGGCCTTTGATGGAAACTATGAAGCGATGACCGGCGACTGGCAGTATGATTATGATATCCAGCGCACGATCTCTGTGAATATCAAATATGTTCTGTTTATTACAGAAAAATTTGGAGGCGCCAATCATATTCTCAAGGAAATGGGTTGGGAATAAGAGGAGGATAGGATGAAAAACATAACTCTATGGAAATTAACAAAAGCTGTACCTCTGGTGGTAATTGTACTTATTCTTTTCTTTTCTTACGTGGGATGTGGAGGGGGTGAAAAGGCGGACACAGCACCCGAGACGACAAAGCCTCCGGTCGCTAAAATAATTCCGAAAGAATTGACCGCGCATGGGGATATGCGCATCGACAATTACTACTGGCTTAACGAGCGGGACAATCCTGAAGTCGTCGCATACTTGGAGGCGGAGAATGCCTACAAAGATACCATGATGGCCCACACCAAGGATTTCCAGGAGGAACTCTATGACGAGATCGTAGGGCGAGTCAAACAGACCGATATGTCAGTGCCCTATAAGGATCAGGGATATTATCACTATACGCGATATGAGGAAGGGTACGAATACCCGATCTATTGCCGAAAAAAAGGGAGCCTGGATGCAGAAGAAGAAATCATCCTGAATGTTAACGATATGGCAAAGGGTTATGATTTTTTTAGTGTTGCAGGTTATTCGACGAGCTCCAACAACAACCTGATCGCGTATGGTGTGGATACGGTTAGCCGCAGGCTTTACACGCTTTATTTCATGGACCTTGCTACAGGTAAGGTTTTGGAGGATAAGATCCTCAACGCATCGGGCCGGGCGGCATGGGCCAACGACAACAAAACCGTCTTCTACGCGCTAAAGGATACAACCACGCTGCGCCCCTATAAGATCATGAAACATGTTTTGGGGACCGACGTCTCTGAAGACAAAGAGATATTCACCGAAGAGGATGAAACTTTCAACATATTTGTCTACAAAACCAAGTCGAAGAAATACCTTATGATTGCCTCTGCGCAGACATTGTCGACGGAATTTTGGTATTTGGATGCGGATCGGCCTGATGGTGATTTCCAGATCATCCAGCCCCGCGAGAGAGACCTGGAGTACAGTGTGGACCATTACCAAAACAAATTCTACATCCTTACAAATTGGGATGCCAAGAATTTCAGGCTAATGGAAACTCCGGTCGATAAAACAACCAAAGAGAACTGGACAGAAGTCATTCCCCACCGGGAGGATGTCCTTCTTCAGGGATTCGAGATCTTCAAGAATTATCTCGTTCTGGGAGAACGGAAAAACGGCCTGACACAGATCCATTTCATAAAATGGTCCGATAAGTCCGAGCACTATCTCGACTTTGGAGAGGAAGCTTATGTGGCTTATATGTCGATGAATCCTGATTTCGACACGGACCTTTTGCGGTATAACTACACATCTCTCACGACTCCCCGCTCTATTTTCGACTATGATATGGTGAGTGGAGAAAAAAAGCTGCTGAAGCAGCAAGAAGTGGTCGGCGATTTTGATCCCGACAATTATGTCACCGAGCGCCACTTTGCTACGGCAAGGGATGGCACCAAGGTTCCGATCTCTTTGGTCTACAGAAAGGGGCTGGAAAAGAGTGGTGACAATCCCCTCCTGCTCAATGGATATGGCTCTTATGGGGCGAGCAGGGACCCGGCCTTTAGGTCTGACCGCTTGAGCTTGCTGGACAGAGGATTTGTGTTCGCCATTCCGCACATCCGGGGGGGTTCGGAGATGGGACGGTACTGGTATGAGGATGGAAAGCTGCTCAAGAAGAAAAACACCTTTTATGATTTTATCGATTGCGGTGAGTATCTGGTGGAGCAAAAATTCACAAGCCCGGATAAGATGTTTGCTATGGGGGGAAGCGCCGGAGGTTTGTTGATGGGAGCTGTGGTGAACATGCGTCCCGACCTGTGGAAAGGTGTCATTGCAGATGTTCCTTACGTGGATGTGATCACTACGATGTTGGATACAAGCATTCCACTTACCACGGGGGAATTTGATGAATGGGGCAATCCGCAGAACAAGGAATATTACGATTACATGCTCTCCTACTCTCCCTATGATCAGGTGGAACCGAAGGAATATCCTGCGATGTTGGTGACGACTGGTTACCATGATTCACAAGTTCAGTACTTTGAGCCGGCAAAATGGGTGGCAAAACTCCGCGCCATGAAGACAGATGACAATCCGCTGATCTTTCACATCAACATGGAGGCAGGTCAT
This sequence comes from uncultured Eubacteriales bacterium, assembly GCA_964640835.1. Taxonomy (GTDB): domain Bacteria; phylum Acidobacteriota; class Aminicenantia; order Aminicenantales; family Aminicenantaceae; genus WTAW01. Next base: position 1,192 of record CAZXJE010000078.1, on the reverse strand, counting down.
GGTGGAGTATCAGGGCGGTTTAAACAGTACAGAGAGACAGCTCTGGTGTATGCTTTTATGTTAGATCTGGTGGGGATTAAGAAGTAGCTGCGCCTTTTCCTCTTGTTGTTGGATTCTGTGGGGATATTCTGGAATTTGCTGAAGTTTTCATAGCCGCGACTCTCTAGAACCTTAGAAGTGCACTTTTGGGGGCAAAAATGTACCTCTAAGGAATAAAATCACTGGTAATTTGAGTCTAATTCTTTATTAATCAATAAGATGGCGTGGCCCGTCCCCAATTACTTCACGATTAGGAAGTCTTGGAGGTCGTCGAGGACGCGGGTGATTTCGATGTCGCCGCGGGATTCGTTCAGCTGGAATATCAGCTCGACGAGTGCGCCATTCGTCATTTCCTGGATCCCGCTCATGCTGTACCCGCCGATCCTGACCACTCCATTTGACACCTCATTGCCGTCTATGGCTACAAAATCTCTAGTCAGTTCTGTGGGTTCGACTCCCAGAAAAGTCATCTTATCCGTCGAGTATTTAACCTCCAGGCCAAAGGCTTTCATATTAAAGGCATCGGTCACTTCAACGGGAACGACCAGCAATCCCCCGCTCTTTCTGCCATGCCTTAAGGTTAAGCTCCTCTCTTCACCCGTCAGGTCTTCACCGCACACAAATGTGCTGCTTCCAGCTTCTGCCTCAAGAATATCTCCGATGAAATTGGCGAGGACGATATGGGCAGTACCGGCCACCCCTTCCCTTACATGGAAGACGACCACGCTCAATGAACCTGCCTCTTGCGTCGTTATCCCGGCGTCGCCGATCCCTTCGATCCTTACGACTCCCGGAGTTTCAACTTTGCCGCTCACATGCATCAGCCCTTGGGCCAGAGGTGCTACCAAAGTCCCTGCATACTCCAATAAATCCTGAGGATAGTACATCTCTAATCCAAAATTGCGCACCCCCTCGGGATTATCGATCATCACAGGGATTTTCACTCTCTCCCTAGATCTCGCTATGGTCGGAAGGGGGTACACCACTCGTTTTTCCAACGATGGGCTTATGTCCTCCATCGTGGATAAAATAGAACCGTCCCCACACGTAAAATCTGCACAGCACATGGGGAGAGTCCTCAATCCCAGGTAATGCTCGAAGATCCACTGCGAATCACCGGGTGTGATGCAATTGTTCGCCTCTGTGTGCTCAT
>CAZXJE010000077.1:0-13242 GCA_964640835.1 uncultured Eubacteriales bacterium | reverse complement strand
ATAAGGAGGTTTTAGATGCCCAAAGAAAAAAAGACCTTAACCACAGCGTTTGGGATTCCTGTGGCCGACGACCAGAACAGTCTAACCGCGGGTAAACGAGGGCCAGTTCTGATGCAGGATGTTCACCTCTTGGAGAAACTCGGCCACTTTGACCGTGAGCGTATCCCTGAACGGGTTGTTCACGCGAAAGGAGCTGGTGCAGGGGGCTATTTTGAAGTCACAGCTGATGTGACCAAGTACACCAAGGCTAAGTTCTTTTCGGAAGTGAGCAAGAAGACCGAAGTTTTTGCCCGTTTTTCTACGGTAGGAGGCGAGAAGGGATCTGCCGATGCGGCACGAGATCCACGTGGATTCGCTGTAAAGTTTTACACAGAGGAGGGTAATTACGACTTTGTTGGCAACAACACACCGGTGTTTTTCATCCGCGATCCTCTTAAGTTCTCCGATTTCATCCACACGCAAAAGCGGCATCCAGTCACTAACTGTAAGGACCCGGATATGTTTTGGGACTTTCTCTCGCTGACTCCAGAATCCATCCATCAGGTTACTGTACTCTTCTCAGACCGGGGCACTCCAGCGACATACCGTAACATGAACGGTTACAGCAGTCACACCTATAAGTGGTACAACGATCAGGGTGAGTCTTTTTGGGTGCAGTACCATTTTAAGACAAACCAGGATATAAAAAACCTGACTCGAACGGAAGCGACACGTTTATCGGGTGAGAATCCTGATCACGCAACCGCGGATCTGTTTGAAGCTATCGAGCGGAGCGATTTCCCATCCTGGACGCTTGAAATGCAAATTATGCCATATGAGGAAGGATTAAATTATCACTGGGATATCTTTGACATCACAAAGGTCTGGCCACACGCAGAAGTCCCCCCCATCAAAGTGGGCAAACTGGTATTGAACCGCAATCCTGTCAATTATTTTGCTGAGGTCGAGCAGGCGGCCTTCTGCCCAGGAAACCTTGTGCCGGGGATTGCCACATCGCAGGACAAGATGCTCCAAGCCAGGCTTTTCTCCTATCATGACACGCACATCCACCGTCTGGGGCCGAACTATCATCTCCTGCCCGTGAACGCACCCAAGAATGCGCCTGAAAACAGCTATCAAAGAGATGGATTCATGCGTTTTGATGCCAATGGTGAGGGCGGACCGAATTACTGGCCCAATAGTTTCGGCGGCCCAGAGCCAGATCCAACCACAGCAGAGCCTCCCTTTGAGGTCTCAGGACTTGCAGCCCGCACCCCTTACCCTCATCCCAACGACGACTTCCAACAAGCCGGAACTCTATACCGCAAGGTGATGACAGACGAGGACAGAGATCACCTCATCGGAAATATTGTGGACCATCTTGGGGGAGCACAGAAGCGTATCCAATTGCGTCAAACAGCGATATTCTTTAAAGCTGATCCGGAATACGGACGCCGCGTCGCTGATGGATTAAGATTGGACATGAAGGAAGTTGAGCGTTTAGCCGAGATGTCCCAGGACGAACGCGCCAAAGCCACAGCTGAAGAAGTTTCTTGATCTATATTTATTTTCTGCTAATGTTGCAAAACTAAACAAAATAAAATCCGATCACTCAAACAGTCCTGATAATAATCATTCTATTTTGATTAGTATTAGCTCGGGATCCTAAGTATACTGGATATTCTGAATATGAATATTTTTTTTACATTTGGCAGCTCTCAGGAACAGATCCCGAGAGAGGATAGTCTAATGGATAGAAGCACCAAAAAAAGAGGTCTAAATGTCAAAACTGATAAAGCTGAAAATATTACATAACGCCGCAATTCTCACTGTAATGGGGATTTTTCTCCTGCTCTTTATGAGCTGCAATAATTCCACTACCCCTGAAGATGAGGCTGTGGAAGCCAACGTCACCGTCACCAATGGATGTGGTGTTGCAGTGGATGTTTCCATGGATGCAATTTTTCAATTTTCATTAGACAATGGGGCCAGTACAACGATTGAAAGGGTCTTGCAGGGTACACACACGTTCGAAGCCCATATCGTAGGGACCGATACCTTGATATCTTCTGAAACATATGATATCAAAGACGGTTTCGATTATTATTGGACAGTTGACCCCCCATCCATAATCACCATAACCAATGCCTATGGGGAAGATTTAGCGATCTATGTGAACGGAAATTATCAGGGTGATATAGGAGACACCCAAACTCAGAGCATTACTGAAGTCCCCTTCGGCACATATAATCTGGAAGCCGTGAACAGCAATTCTGTCATTGTTGCCTCAGTCATCATTACAGTCAGCGAAGTCAAAGAGTATTTTTGGACAATCATTCAATAAAATAAACAAAAAATAGGTGTCAGAATCTTTTATGAATAATTCAGTTGAAAAATGGATTATTCACGAGTTGAAGTTGCAGTAGATGCGAGGCGTCTGCCCATGAAGATGTGGTCATCCACTTCGAATGGGCAGCAACGAAGCAGATACGGCGAGATCAGCTCGCCCATAGGGTAAAAGATGCTGACAATAAGATATTGAATTTTCTTTCTAAAAGTTTTTGGATATTAATTTGTCAGAATCTTTTATGAATAATTCAGTTTAGTAGAGTCTGACTATACAAGATCCGACACATTCCGCACCAGACCTATTCTTGTTATGTTGAGCAATGACCGACAGGGTGTAGGTGCCTTTTTTCCAGTTATTATTCGTTTGCATCGCTGTAAAGTGATACTTTTTGTATTTCGCATCAAAAAAGTCGGTCTGATAGTAGAAAAACTCAGGTCCGTTTATTATGAAATGAAAACTGGCTTTGGCACTAAGATAAACACCCGTGTATTCAACGACCCAATAAATTGAGTTATTAGAAGAGAGTTGGATCATCTGCATTTGAGCACCATCCTCATCTGCAGCATAACATGTCAGAATCTGGGCTCCGGGTTTGTCTGGATCAGTGACCTGAGCAACAACACCTGGGTCTTCATCCTCAATGACTGCTTTTACTCCTGTGTGCACGCCGATGAGTTTATCCTGATTTTGTGCTGAGACCGATACAACAAGCAAAAGACACAGTAATAATAGGAAAGTTTTCCCTTTCATTAGATCCTCCTTCGATTCGGATTCGAAGTCATCTTTCCATAGATGATACACTGATGTCAATAACTTAATAGTCAAAAATCTGGGGGATCATTCTATTGACCAGGTTGATCATTACTGTCTAATCGAACGATAATCAAAGCTAGTTCGGGATGGTTGAGTGCTTTCCGGAATGTATCCGTGAGGGCTAATTCAATCTCGTCCGGATCAATAGTGTACACATTTTTAACACCACAGGCCTTCGCAATTTGTACCATGTCCAGAGCTGGTGCTCTCTTGCCCATGGCATCTTTTACCACGCCGGGATGAGGCTGGAATCCCGAGGTGGCACTGGCTTTGTTATCCAGAACGACCATTAAGATATTGCTCCGGTTATGGACAGCGTTACAAATGGCAGGAATTGAGGTGTGAAAAAACGCAGAATCCCCGAAAATGGCTACAGCCCTTTCATCGACACTAACTTTGCTCAAACCATCGGCCACACCAACTGCGGATCCAATGGCGTATTTCGCATCCAACCTGTCTGCCACTGTCACAAGGCAACCGGGATCACCAACAAGAATCGGTTTCTGGCCTAGACTTTCAGCGGCCTCTTCAAGCTTGTCAAGGATTAAGGCATACTGACAGTCGCCACAAAAATCCCTTTTTCTCGGCTTCTCTTTGGCTTCATCTTCTTTGGAAAAATCCCGATCGGGAATAAATCCGGGGAGAAAATTTGTGAGCGCACTTTGGATCTGCCAGCGGAATAATTCCCCCTCCTGTCTTAAATGCTGACTCTGTTTTCCATAGATCTTGGTTGTACAACCAATATCATGGCCAATTGCCTTTATACCACCTTCTACATAGGGCTCGATCTCTTCAACGACAAGGACTTCTTGACAGCTCGAAAGAAAATCTGCGATGATTTTTCTGGGCAACGGATAAAGGACCCCCAGCTTGAGCAGGCGAAACTCTTCAGGATCTTTGTCGCCAAAAACATCGAGGAGTTTCCTATGCGCAAATCCGGCGCATAGGATGCCCTTTGTGCCTTTTCCAGTGGCTATGTTATAAGGTACACCATCAGCCCAATCGCCCAGAGCTTCAATTGTGTTATGTAAGGCCCTGTGTTTTTCCACTGCGTTTTTGGGGACAGGGACGAAACGGAAGGGCTCTCTAACAAGACCGGTATTGGCTTCCCGATAGGGTTCGTCTGAAACAGGGACAGACTCCTCCTGCTGAGAGAAGCTTCGCGTCTCTCGAATGATCACAGTGGTCTGATACTGCTCTGAAACCCGGAAGGCCTCTTGCATCATTGCATAACCCTCAGCCGGAGTCGCCGGCTCCATCATCGGCATTTCCAGGAGTGTCGCAAAAGGCCGTGAATCCTGGTCGTTCTGAGATCCGTATCCGCCGGGATCGTCCCCCAGAAGAATGACCAGCCCCCCGTTGACCGGCGTGAGATTCAAAGCCATGAGCGGATCTATCATCGCGTTCATACCGACGCTCTTCACACAGACCAAAGCACGGCGTCCGGCAATGGATGCCCCGATTCCCATCTCCATGGCCACTTTTTCATTACTGGACCATTCCACATAAATATCATGCTTTTCTGCCAGGTCGATCAGTGTCTCCACTGTTCCGCTGCTGGGAGAGCCAGGATAACTTGTGACCAGCTTAATCCCGCTGGACAGTCCGCCATAAGCCAATGCTTCGTCGCCATTGAGAATTTTATAAGTCATAGGCATCCCCTCTGATTAAGATGTCAATTTTGATAAGAGATCGTTTCACTCCGTTCGCAAAGACAATTTTATTATCTTAGATCCATCGCAACACTGAGTACCTTTAAGATAGAATCAGGTACTCATTATTGTGATGAACCAGTTTCGGCAGATCGGCCTCTTTTTCGTACCCAGTAAAAGGCAAAGGGGATTCCTGTAACGATAAAAGCCATGTCTGTGGCCGAATTCTGCCATTCGAATATAGCTCTGAGGACGAGCAGGACCACGATCACCGAGACAAAGATCATGGGAAGGACCGGATAAAGCGGGATGCGAAAAATGTCTGCGCCGCCGATGTTGTCCTTCCGCATCTTAAAAAGCGAAAGTGTGGAAAGCCCGTAAAAGATCAGAATCGTAAAGACCAAGCCCGTGGCGATTGTCTCAAAGGTTCCCCGGATAAGAAGAATAGCTCCGGCCCACAGGCAGTGGGCAGTGATGGCCCGGGAAGGTGTCCGGAACCGGGGGTGGATAAAATCCAGCCATTTAAAGAAAAGCCCGTCTTTGGCCATCGCATAATAGACCCGCGGCGCGGTCATTATCGTCCCGTTGATACTTCCGGTTGCTGAGATGATAACTAGGATGGCGATAAGAGCTGCGCCGATGGGACCGATGAGAATGGTCAAAACATCAGAAGCGACGATCGTGCTCTCCCTCATCCCCTCCATTCCCAGGGTTCTGTGGTAAGTTATGTTTGTTAAAGCATAGAGACAAACTACGATGCTGATCCCCACGATGAGGCTTAATGGGATGACACGCTTGGGCTTTTTCATCTCTCCGGCTGAGTATCCGATCCGCTCCCAACCCGTGTGAGAGAATAGGATCAGCATCACGGCAGCGACAATATTCCCTGCAGGCCCTAATCCTCCCGTGGAGGCAGCTCTAGTCGAGAGCAGGTTTTCATGTCCGCCGCTCAAGAAAATACCGGCAATCACGATGGACAGCAGGGCCCCGACTTTGAGAAGCGTTGAAAGTTTCTGGTAGATGCTAGCTCTTTGAATACCGATATAGTTCAAAACGCCGAAGAGGAAAATGACGGCGAGAGCAGCGATCATCCGCGTGTTCTTATTTAGAGGAACAAAATAACCGAGATAATCCGCCACGATCAAGGCAAGGCCTGCAGCCGCACTCGTCCTGACGATGAAGAGCTGAGCCCATCCGAACATAAAGCCAGTAAAGGGCCCGAAACATCTAGTGATGTAGATGTATTCCCCGCCTGTTTGAGGCATTCGCGTCCCGAGTTCGGCATAGATCAGTCCGCTGGCGAACACAAAGAGGCCGGCCAGAAGCCAGAGAAGTAAAATAGTGTGAAAAGAACTGAGGTAGCCGGCGATGATTTGAGGCGTGGAATAGATGCCCGCGCCGATGGAGATTCCGATCAGGATGGCGATGCCGTCGGAAACACCCAGAACCTTCCGGAGAGCTGGCTCTTGGCCTTTATCTAATTTGGGTGTTTGAGTGAGGTCTAAGTCCTTCCCTATTTGACCGTTTCCCTCATCCGCCATTGTGCGTATCATATAACACAGCGAAATTTCCCGGTCAAACAGGAAAAATCTTTGTTTCCCTGTCTACGCATACATCAATGAATAAACAGGATCTGACAGAACGGTTTGAATTTACTCGTTATTCATACACCAAAATAACAACACGTCTGTTCTGCAATCTTCCATCACGTGTGGAATTGTCTCCGACTGGCTGACCGCCTCCATAGCTGATCACTTCCATTCTGTGGAGCGGGATGCTGTACTTTTTGTGCATGTATTCCCTCACAGCCTCGGCTCTTTTTTTGCCCAAGATGAGATTCCACTCTTCCGGCCCGGTGCTGTCCGTGTGCCCCTGGATCTCCAGATACACCCCTCTGTTTTCCTCAACTAGCTTCTGAACAAAAACATCCAATGCAATTTTGGCCTCATCATTCAGCTCGTAACTGTCGAATTTAAATTTGGCCTGTTCATTCCGAAGAGTCTCTTGGAAGATCAGTTTACCCTGAGCAGCCTTTTTCACCTCGCTGATCCGGCTGTCAAATTCGGACTTCTGGCTGCTCAATTCGGTTCCTTGTTCCTTAACGAGCGAACCGAGAGTGGCCAATCGATCGTCATGCTCTCTGATCCTTTTCTGATTCTCCTCGACAGATGTTTCTACCCCTTCGACTTTCTGATCTAGCGTAGCAACCTCATCACGGACAAAATTCTTGCTCGCACAACCTACACCAGCTATCAGTGCCACAAACAACAGTGCTCCCACGAATAGCGTGATTTTGTTTTTCTCCATTTTTTTCTCCCTTCCTTTTTTGTTTAATTTATGAATGGATTTAATATTTTATGTAATTAAAACTTCCATTGGATTTTTATCATAACACAAGCCAGCAATCCAATAAACAAAATTTTTAATGAGAGGATTCTTTCTTCTCTCCGCTGTAATACCCCTCCCGTGTCCGCACTCTGTGCTTCTTGTTGGATGTAACAACTCTGATCTTCCGGTAATCACTTATTGGATCCGTATATGATGTGTATCCGATAATATACTGATGGCTGAGTTCTTCGATCATCTCCCTTAAGGCCATGACAAATGCGACAGCATAATCGAGGAAAAACGCTTTTCCCCCGGTCGCCTGAGAGAATTTCTCGAGAGAGCCAACAATACTCGCAGCTGTCGTTGTGGGAGATCGCTTATACTTTTTTAAGAACTGCTCGCTCAGCGGAATCTTATACCCGATGGTATATATGGGGATGTCGACCCTCCGCGCCACTTCGATGGCCTGTTCAGGAGAATATTCGCTGTCGTTCTCGATCCCATCTGTGATCAAAAGAAGGGCTCTTTTTTCATTTTCCCCTTTATTGGCAAAATCCGGAGATACAGCCACAGCATCGTTCAATGCCGTTTGTCCATACGCTTCGGTCCTCCCCAAGACGGATAAAAATTCGTTCTTGTCCTTCGAAAAATTCGTGGCGATTTCCACTTCGCCATCGGCAAATATGAGCAGTGATATCTCATCCTGATCATCGAGAAGGTGTTTAATGAGATACATGAGGGCTTCTTTGCTTTCTTTCAGCCGGTCCTGGAGTGCCATGCTCCCGCTGACATCCAGGAGGACAGTCAGACTCAGTGGGGCCTCATAATCGTGGCTGAAATAGGTGATATCTCGTTTTCGATTATTCTCATAAATGCGAAAGTCCTCTTCTCTGAGGTCATTGATATTACGCCCCTTCTTGTCTTGAACGGTGACAGCGATAGAAATGGCACTGACAGCGATATCATAACCGATCTCTTCATTTTTTTTCTCTTGCGCATAGGATGGAGAAAACACACTAAGGATCAACAATCCAAGCAGAAATGTGGGAATCGCTGATTTCAAAACAAACTTTTTGTCGAAAGTAAAAGTAATTCTGGCCATTTCTCTTTTAGTCGCAGCACGACTCGTTATTTTAGATATAGCACAGGGACGATGGGGAATCAATTTTCAGATTAGAGAAACAATCTTTAGCTAATTACTCTATAACTACACCGTCAAGATTTTCTTCTGGCTTCGGATAGCTCATATTCAAGCTCTCGAGAGTTTCCACAATAATGCGGCTGATGATTAGATTCCTGTACCACTTGCTGTTTGCCGGAACGATGTACCAGGGAGCCCAATCTGTGCTCGTTTTACTGATGGCTTCTTCGTAGGCAGTCAAATAATTGTCCCAAAGCTTTCGTTCCTCCAGGTCTCCCAATCTGAATTTCCATCGCTTATGAGGTGTGTCTAACCGAGCCTGAAAGCGCTCTTTCTGTTCGTCTAAATCGATGTGAAGAAAAAACTTGAGTATTGTCGTTCCCTCATCGGCCAGTATTCGCTCAAAATCGCGGATGTGCTTGAAACGGCGCCGCCAAACTGACTTGGGGACAAGATCATGCACTCTGACAACAAGAATATCCTCGTAATGGCTCCTGTTAAAAATGACGATCTCCCCTTTCCCTGGTGTATGTTTGTGAACACGCCAGAGATAATCATGATCCAGTTCTTCTTTTGTAGGGACCTTAAAGCTGGCAACCTTCACTCCTTGCGGATTGACACCATCAAAGACATGCCGGATCGTGCCGTCTTTTCCGCCAGAGTCCATCGCCTGAAGAACGATCAGGATCCTGTTTTTGTGTTCGGCATAGAGCATCTCTTGCAGCTCTTCCAATCTGGCATTGATTTTCAGGAGTTCATCCTTGCTTTTTTCTTTATCCCCTTTGAAGTAACTCTTATCATTGGGATCACATTTCCTCAGATCCACCTTATCTCCTGGGTTGACGAGATATTTTTTCATCGCGACTCTCCTTAATAAAATAACTCCACCTTCATTTCCCAATATAACTTAATGAAGGTAGATAGACCATCCCCCCTATTTTTTAAAGATTTAAATCTTAAGTGAGAAATCCTACAAAGTCAAAAAATTTTGTAAATTTTGATAAAAATTAACAAAACCCGAGTTTTTATTGACATCAAGTCTTCCCCAATTATAATAACACCACAAGGCACATCAAGGGCCAAGTGACAGGCTTTAATCATGAAAAAAGTTTTGATTAATATTTCCATTATAATCATTTCTGTTTTCATCACAGCATTGGCTCTAGAGCTGGTTCTCAGGGTTGTCTACAAATTTAAATTTTCTCCCAGGGGATTAGCAAGAATCCCAATAGCGAAAACTTACAAACTCTCTGAAAACAAAAATCTTCTTTATGAGTTACTGCCCGATTCAAAAGCTAGAAATCGAGGCGTAGAGTTTGTGATAAATTCCTTCGGCTTTAGGGATAAAAAATACCGAAAGAGAAAAGTAAGCAAGATAAGATTAATATTTGTTGGCGACTCGATAACTTATGGTTGGGGCATCCCTCTCGAGGACACTTACCATAAACAGCTCGAAAAGCTTTTCCATGCCGAAGGTTACGACGTAGATATCATGGGAATGGGTGTTGTGGGATACAACACCATCCAGGAATATCATTTGATTAAAGAAAAAGCTCTGGATTTCAACACGGACATGATTATTTTACAGATAGCAATGAACGACTTCGAGAGAACTGTAAAAATAAGAACCTATCAGGAGGGAAAAAAGCTTGGCATTGTTCCATACCATGATTATTCAATTCCATTTATTATTAAAAGAACAAAATTGACCTACTTCTTTATGAAGAATTCCCATTTTTTCAAGTTTATAAATCTCAAACTCTATTGGTTTAAAAATAAAAACGATCCACTATACGTACCCGAGGATATGTATTTATTGGGGGAAGAGAACGCACTCCGTCATCTGAGGAAAATCAAGAGCTTGCTGGATAGCAAGAAAATCCCCCTGGCCGCAGTCATATTCCCCTTCCGAAAAGGTAAAGATGTTTATCCATACGCCAAGCTGCAGAAAAAGATTCATCAGGAATTGGAAAAAATGGAAGTGCCCTACCTTGATCTCTATGACGTTATCAATATTGATACTGAAGAATACTTATGGAGAGATAAGATACATCCTACTGTCAGGGGACACGAAATTGTAAGTCACGCGCTTTTTAAGTTCCTTCGGCCATTGCTGCAATATAATTAGTGGATAACCTGGTTTTATTGAACACCTCAATCAAAACAGCGTGTAAATGAAGGGCGCCACAGCAGAACTTTGAGTAAACACGAGTAAAAGTCCGAATAGGACCAAAAAGATCATCATGGGGATCAGCCACCATAATTTTTGTTTCCAAAGAAAAGATAGCAGTTCACCGAATACCCCAAGTTTATTGATGGTTTTTTGTAAAACTTTCATTATTTCTGCACTTAATCCAGATTTTACTTTCTGAGCACGAAATTTTCCAACACTAAAACATCGATGCCACTTTTGTTGAACGTGTTATATGCATCGGATGGACTATTCACGATGGGTTCGCCCCGGAGGTTGAAAGACGTGTTCAACAGGACTGGCACTCCGGTGGCATCCCCGAATTTTTTCACGAGTTGATAATAGCGGGGATTCCAATCCTGCCTAATTGTCTGAAGTCTTCCTGTTCCCATATGATTTACAGCCTTTATGGTATCCCTCTTCTGTTCGTTTAAAGGTAAAACCAACAACATATATCGGGACGGATACTGCTCCGCAATCCTATCCCCGAGAAAGTATTCATTTGCACGTTCTTCCAGGATAACAGGCGCAAATGGCCGGAATGGTTCACGGAACTTGATCTTCGTGTTTACGATATCCTTCATCTTGTCATTTCGGGGATCGGCCAGGATACTGCGATTACCCAACGCCCTGGGGCCCCATTCGAAACGGCCCTGGAACAACCCTACGACTTTTCCCGCCACCAAGTCGTCGACAACTTTATCCTCTAGTCGCTTATCGTCTGGGATGTATTCATAAGCCAATCCATTTTCATCTAAGAATTGCCTAACCTGGCTTTCTGAATATTCTTTCCCCCAATATGCATGCTCTAGAACAAATTCTCTCGGCTTGTTCAGCAAACCATGATAGGCAAAAAGAGCAGCGCCCAACGCCCCGCCCCCATCTCCCGCTGCAGGCTGGATATAGAGTTCTTTGAAGTCTGTCTCACGTAAAATGCGGCCGTTCGCCACAGAGTTCAACGCAACTCCCCCGGCCATGCACAGTTTTTTCAGCCCTGTTTCTTGGTGAAGTGCATGGACGAGCATTAATAAAATCTCTTCTGTCACCTTTTGAATACTCGCAGCAATATCCGCATAATGTTCGTTGATTTTACACAGCTCTTTATAATTTAAAGGCATATCACCAAAATATGTGGGGTATCGCATCTCGGATGTGAAGAAGTTCATCTCAGCTCCCCTCGGCTTTCCGAACAATTCTTCAAATTTTGCACTAAAAGTTCTTTCGTCAGAATAGTGATAGGAAAAATAATCCATATTCAGACGGAAAGAACCATCGCTGGCGACATCGATCAGATGGTCATAGATCTTATCCACATAGCGTGGGCTGCCGTATGGGGCCATACCCATAACTTTATATTCTCCGTTATTGACTCGGAATCCTAAGAATGCTGTAAAGGCACTGTAAAGCAAACCCAGAGAATGAGGAAATTGGATCTCTTTTTCTAATTTTATATCTGTATCCTTGCCTGTCCCAACTGATGTTGTCGTCCATTCTCCTACTCCATCCACGGTTAGAATGGCAGCTTCTTCAAAGGGAGAGGCATAAAAGGCACTGGCCGCATGGGAAAGATGATGTTCCCCAAAAAGAATCCTCTCAGACTGGACACCTAATTTCTCTTTTAGAATATTTTTAATCCACAGTTTATCCCCAAGCCAGCTCAGCATCGATTCCCGGAATGTTTTCCATGACCTGGGATATGCTTGAAAACTCGTCATCAACAAGCGTTCGAATTTGTGAAAAGGCTTCTCATAGAAAACAACATATTCCAAATCTTTGGGTTTGATCCCTGCAAAATCCAAACAAAATCGGATAGCATTTTCAGGAAAACCATAGTCATGTTTCTTTCGTGAAAACCTCTCCTCCTCCGCTGCTGCGATGAGATTCCCCTTATGGATGATCACTGCTGCAGAATCATGGTAAAAGCAGGAAATCCCAAGAATATACATCAGAATTGTCTCCGAAATTTCTCAATATCTGGATTATCTTCTCTCCGAATGTTCCAGTGAGTGTCCTGTTTTTGTCGCTTGATCCGGAGAGGATCTGAAAACCATTTAACGGCTAAGGCAAAAGGGGAAACAATAATAAAAAAGAAAAAAGATAATAAAACTCGACTCTGAAAGCTTCCCATACGATGGCCAAAGTACTTCCATTGTGTCCAGAGCCTACTCATTAGACCAGAGAGTAAATTATCAGGTTTTTCAAGGGTAGAGCTAATATCCACTGTTTTTTTTCTAAAAAATGCTCTGCAAACTCCCAAAAGAATCGCTAGGACAATCCACAAAAGAATTAAAAGCCATTTATTCAGGGCGAATGTGAATTTGGAGAAAACACCCGCCGTCCAGAGGAAAAGGAGGAGAAACAGGTCAACAATCTGCGGCTTTATCTCGACTGCTTTACCCGCTTTTCCCACCACACCTCCAGAATACCCCACAAGGGATAGTAGGATTAGTGCGACAAAGTTTAAAATTTCCATAACCTAAGCCTGTAAGACAAAAATATCCATTCTTACAAGAATTTTTTTTACCTCTGGTGGATCTCTACTTTGTAAAATCATAAAGATATTTCACGAGAAATTGAATGTCAAGTAGAGAACAGGAAGTTTAATTCAAGATTTGCTTCACAGCTTCGGATATTCTAAGTGAAAATCTGTGGCATCCTGATAGGCTTTAGCCACAGAGAGGGTTTCGGCCTCACCAAATAGCTTCCCTGTAAAGACTATACTCGTAGGCTTCCCTTCCACGAAGCCTATGGGGACAATAACAGCCGGGTGCCCTGTGAGGTTGGTGAG
>CAZXJE010000076.1:0-13455 GCA_964640835.1 uncultured Eubacteriales bacterium | reverse complement strand
GCTTGGGAGGAATCTCCTCTTCCTCCTTGTCGCTCCCTTTTTATGCTTTCAAACATCGCCTGCATTTCTTCCTGGGTAAATTGGGGTGTGAAGCGCAAGGCAGAATTGGGAACGAGCAGTTTGTTTTTAGCTTCTCCCACGACCATAGATACGGTGGCCGTCATCCCAGGCCGCAATTTCATTTCCGGGTTCTCGACAGCGACAATGGTCGTATATGTGACAACATTCTGAACGATCTCCGGAGAATACCTGACCTGGCTCACTGTTCCTGTGAAATTATCATCGGGGAAAGCATCCACAGTGAAAGTCACCCTCTGGCTTTCCTTAACCCTTCCGATGTCTGCCTCGTCGACACTGCACTCCACCTGCATCTTGCTCAGGTCGTTTGCGATCTGGAAGAGGACCGGCGCCTGAAAGCTTGCCGCCACCGTCTGTCCCACGTTCACATTTCTGTTGATGACAACGCCGTTAATGGGAGACTTGATGATCGTGTAATCCAGGTCGACCTGACTGGAATCCAGCTGGGACTTGGCTTGTTCGAGCTTCGCCTCAGAAGACTGCAGGTCGGCTTTGGAACTGTAATACTGTGTTTCTGCGGCTTCTTTGTCTTCGAAAGAGATCAGTTCTTTATTGAAGAGATCCATAGCCCTATCTAATTTTTTCTTGTCGTTTGCAAGCATGACCTTGGATTTCTCTAGCGAAGCCACGGCGCTCCGGTAGTTGGCTTCGTTCTGTTGAACTCGAGTCGAGAAAGCGGACTGATCGATCCTGGCGATGATCTGTCCTGCTTTAACCTCTGAGTTGAAGTCCACATAGATATCCTCGATCCTTCCTGAAACCTGGCTGCCCACATCAACCGTGTTAACAGGATTTAGAGTTCCAGTTGTGACAACAAGGGCCTCTATGCTCCCTTTTTTAATGGCTTCTTTTTTGAACCTCACGCCATTGTTGCCGTTCTTGTTGAGGGTTGTAAGACCGAACACGACCACAACAGCGACAACCAGGACGACTATTCCGATAATCCATTTCTTCTTCATTGTTTGTTTCCTTTATCCCTGTCCGATTTTTCCTGTCGTCTTTTCCTTTCCTCGTACTCTTGTTTTCTTTGTGATCTGTATTTGTCGATCATCGCCTCGAATTTGGCTTTTTGTTCGTTGGTGAGTACAGATTTAATGTCCATGAGCAATTGCTTCCGGATTTCCGATAGGCGCTTGTCCATATCGCTCCTCAAGCCTTTAAAACGCTCTTCATTGCTATTGAAGATCTCTCTGATCTGGGCTTGCTGTTCGACAGTAAGCGCCAATTCCTCGGCCATCATTTCAAGCGTGGGGAAACGTGTGGAGCTGCGCCTGTGCGAGTCACGCGTTCGTTTATTCAACATGCTCTTGTCAATAAGAACACCGCAAATAACACCTGCAATAAAGACGACGATCAGGGACAGTATAATCCAGAGTTTATAATTGTTTTTCATGGAAATGGTCTCCTTGAACCGGGCTGCTCTTCGAGGGAGGCAAAGATCAGCATCATGTTTTTATCCTCGACGCCCTCCTGACCCAGGATAGTTCCTGTGTCTTGGAGGGGGCTCTGGTCTTCAAAAAGCAAGACACCCGACTGACTGAATTCTTCTCTGGGCTGAGGACCGAGAACGAGGATTGCAGAAGCAAGGAACAGAACGAGAAGCAGAGACAAGGGGATGGCTCGTAGTCCCCATTGTTTCCACGCTTGCCACGGTTCAAAAAATTTTTGTTCTTTTAATCTGGGACGTAGACGCTCCCAGAAGAAGGGTTTGGGTTCGGGAAAATCCGTTTTTCCGAGAACATCGAAGATATTCTGGTACTCTGCTCTGCTTTTTTGGCAGAGAGGACAACTATCTATGTGTTTCTCGAACTCTCTGGTCTCCTCCTCGCTCAAAAGCCCGTCATGAGCCTTCAGGAAGAGTTTTTCGGCTGTTTTACACTTCATTGTCTTCCTCCTTCCTTTTCCAGGAAAGGAAAAATCTTTTTTTTCAACATTTTCCTGGCTCTGTGAAGTCTAGAGTCCACAGTCCCTGGAGAAATGTTGAGCACATGAGAAATCTCTTCATAGGGAAGACCTTGGATGTCTCTAAGCGAGAGGATAACCCTTGATTTTTCAGGAAGTGTTGCGATGGCTTCATGCACGATCTTTTTCGTCTTCGCCAGCTCTTCTTCTCTTTCTTTTTTTTCCACTTCGTCTTCCCGGATCGAAAGACCTCCTTTTGTCTCTTCAAAAGGCACCTGTCTCATTTTTGAAATTTTTCTCAGATAGTCCCTGGTGTGGTTCACTGTGATCTGGTGGAGCCAGGTGCTGAAGGCGGCCTTTCCCTTGAACCTGGGGAGGGCATAGTAGGCCTTGATGAAGACCTCTTGGGCAAGGTCGTCTGCGACTTCCCTGTTGAGTGTCAAGCTGTATGCCATGTTAAACACCTTTCTTTTATATGTCTCCACAAGAACGCCATAGGCTTCTTCGTTGCCTTCTTGGCTTTTCTGAACCAGATCTTTTTCGTCCATCGAGTATCATTATTCTTCTTTACCTCTCACACTCATTAGACGGAGGAAAGAAGAATATCTTCCCGTTGATTCTAAATCATGCGTTTTCCTCTAACTTTGTACTATTTTATTCGATTGGACTTTATTACTAAAGTGTTTATTCCCGATTATCAGCGTTCTGCTTTTTTTAGTCCTATATTGCTTTCGTGTTAATAAGTTCCCGGAATTCTCCCCGTTATTTTAGATAAAAAGATAGGGATTTTTTAATCTAAAACGATTTATGAATGAGTGATATGAATTTACGGGAAGCT
The DNA here is from genome assembly GCA_964640835.1 of uncultured Eubacteriales bacterium. GTDB lineage: Bacteria > Acidobacteriota > Aminicenantia > Aminicenantales > Aminicenantaceae > WTAW01. The sequence goes on along the minus strand of CAZXJE010000076.1, from coordinate 10,637 downwards.
CTTAAAAAGACCTTTCTTTTGATGAATAAGCAAAAGGATCAAAACAATTGGAAAAAATTCTGTGCGTTTTGAAAATAATCTATTAGCGTTTTGCTGACCAATCAAAGCTGCCGAAGTCGCCTATTTCGACGGTGCCGCTCATGGTGTCGCCATCAACGGTTCCCTTGTAGGCCATCGTCATATCACCCCTGGGAGTGCTCCGGGAGATCGTCCATTCGATCTCATTGCCTTTGATCGTTCCTTCTCCGGTAATTTCGTCGCCTTGTCGTCCTTCCATGGTGACCGTGATCTTTTCTCCATCCTGCTCAAAATGAACGGTGCTGGTTCTCTCTCCTCTTTGAGTCACCATCGTCATTTCCCAGTCGCCCGTTACATCCACATACGTGGCACCCGCGAGGCCAATCATAAGGAAAACGAGTGCAAAGGCTACAGATAAATAGGTTTTAGTCATGTTTCCTCTCCTTATAGGAATCTAAGATAAAATAATAGAGATCTAATACACTTGTTAGACGCATTTGCCCGTTTTTTTCTTCCAAAAATTATTGAAAGAATTCATGGATAAAAACACCCCAAAAATGATTATTTTTCCAAATTCCGATTGTCAAAGGGAATTTTATGATCACTGTTTTTAAATTATGTATGTAAATGTGAGTACTCTTAGGATGTAAAAAACGACAATTTTGTAGGCTCCCTGACAAAATTGTCGATATCTGTGTGTGATGGCAATGGTTATTTTCTTTTATATCAACAACATAGAGAGTTGGCACGGGATTTGCTTTACTACTTGCCTAATACTCATTAAGGAGGTTAAAATGAGAGAGAAACTTTTTTTCGCCCTAGTCGGGACCATTTTGATCCTGACAGGTGGGGTCGTATTTGCTGATGACGCAGATCAGTCAAGAAATCGCAACCAGGTTCGCGTTGAAGTGAAGCCCCAAAACAAATTACAATTTCAGTATCGGATGATGTTTGTGGATGAAAACGGAGACGGCATCTGTGATGGATTGCGTGACCATGACAATGATGGCATCCCCAATGGGCAGGACCCGGACTGGACAAAACCCAAGGATGGGACGGGAAACCAATTTAAGAAAGGAAACGGAGACCAAAACGGAAACGGAAAAGGGAATGGAAGTGAAAATGGAAACCGAAACCAGAATTCGGGAAATCAGTTCGGAAATAAGAACGAATTCCGAGGCGGAAACGGCTGGAGCAACCAGTCTTTCCGGCAGAACAGGACAGGTTCCGGTGGCGGTCTTTGTGACTCATCAGGCTCTAGAGGAAATGCACAGAGAGGCGGAAAACGCTAAACAGGAAAGAAGACCAGGTCTTCTTTCTTCCATGAGGGAAAAGAGGACTCTCCTCTTTTCCCTCTTAAATGGAGAGACAATGAAAAAGATCGGTGGATTGATTCTGTTGTTGATGCTTTCGGTCGGCGTCTTGCGACCAGATACGCTCTCCCTGTCTCTCTTCCAGAACATGACAGATAATCTATTCCAGAACACCTACCCCGAGCCGGATCATCTGTCCAATATGAGCTTTTCCATAGACAAGAACTTCTCACGATTTTCTCTTTTTGCTTTTGGCGAGTATTCTTATCTTTTTGAAAATTCTGATATTGCATATTACAGCCAGGACCTGGGTCTGGATTATCTGCAGCCGTTGAATGATAAATCCGCTCTGTATTTCTCTCTTATGGGGCGGGGATATTTTTATAAATCCGATTATAGCGATTACAATTATCTTTCTGTGAATGGCTATATTGCCCTGAAAAGCTACTTAAGTCAAACGTCCATCTTAAAATCGAACTACACCCTAGAATACAAAAACTACAGAACTTCAATCTTTGATTATATAAGCCATTCTCTCTTTATCTCGGCAGACAAGTATTTCCCAACAAAAACGACATTAAAAGCTGAGATGAACTGGGGCTATAAATACTTTTTTCAACCCTATCAAACAGCAATCACAGAAGCTCCGGTGGAGATGCCCTCCCCCCAGGAGGGAAAGGGGAGAGGGAAACATGCAGGGATGGGGAATGTATATGATACTCCTGATGTGCCTGTCTCTACTCAACAAGAAGGAGGAGAGGGGATCCAGGTTTTTTCTGCGGGTTTTTTGCTCGCTCAGGGAATCGGGAATAAGATCGGTATAAACTTGACTGGAATGAAACAGTGGGTGCTCTCCGGTGAGAATCCCTTTGATTTTGTTGAAGAATTCTACATGGTTGAGAATCCTTCCTATGACCGATTCTCATGGAGTGGGATTCAAATCGGAAGTCAAGTGTCTTTTCTTCTACCCTGGAATGTGGAAATGAAGGTGGATTTTAAGTACACAGACAAGGAATTCGTGGGAATAGAGAGCCTGAGTCTGGATGGAGAACCACTGGGGCTCACTCGGAATGATCAGCGCAGTCAATTGGGAGTGAGTGTGAAGAAAAATTTTGCCAGGATCACGCTGTTCCTGTCCTATTCCTATGTGGGCAATAGTTCCAATGATCCCTTTTACGACTGGGAAGGGAATTATTTGACCGTGGGATTCACATGGGACCATTTTTATGGAGAGGGAAAATGAGGAAAAGAACTTATATTTTTTCTCTTTGGTTTTTGGGGATTATAGCTGGACTTCCTTTTGCTCAGACTCCCCAGCATTTCTACAACATTGACAGCGAAAGACAAGTGGAAGGAACGATCCAGGAAATCGTCATGGAACCCCGATACAAGAATTCGGCCCCTTTTTTAGTCCTCATACTCGAGGAAAAAGGCACACACGTTGTCTACAATGTGGAAGTGAGTCCGGCCTGGTTTTTCGAGAAGGATTTCCACAAAGGAGAGGGATTAACGGTCATTGGGTCCTTCTACACAACTGACGGAAAAAAAATGAATATCATTGCTCGAGAAGTCCGATTCAAGGGTGAAACTCTCGTTCTCCGCGATAAGCACGGATTCCCCAACTGGCAGGGAGGCCAGACAGGCGGAAAAGGCCGTAGAAGAGGCAAAGGCATCAAGAAATTTTGAAGAAAAAGAACTACCTTCTTTTTTTTTACCTGCCTGTGGTGGGATTTGTTGTCATCTTTTTTGCCTTTTCATCCCTGAATCGGAGCTACATCAAAAAAAAGGTCGAAGGCTTGGTCGAAGAACAACTGCAGGCAACGGCCGAGATCCTCAAGGTGAATTTCTCTCATTTTTTAGGTGAGGATTATGAAGCCGACAAAGTCTTTAATCTCTATACAAATGAAGAGAACATCTATTATATGGCTCTTTTCAATGAAAGCAGGGAGATCCTGAGCTGGAAATCTCGGTTTGAGGGATATCTCCCGATAGCGAAGGAATCCATGCAAATGCAGGGCTCCTGGATCATCAATTCTCCTGTGGGAAAAATTTTCAACTCTTTTTCTTCTTTTACTTTACCAGAAGGGGAAACCTATTACCTTTATTTGGGATATTCCTTGAATGACCTCCAAGACATGATGGCCCATTCTCGGAGGAATTTTTATCTGATCTTTAGCTTGATCATCGTTGTAGGGATTGTCTTTTCCGTTGGGCTTTATCAGCTTCAGATCCATTACATGGATAAAAAGAGCGAACTTGAAGAGGAGAAAAAAGAGAAGGAACGCTACAGAGAGATTTCCGCGCTGACTTCCGGTGTGGCCCATGAGATCAAGAATCCTCTCAACAGCCTCTCTCTGCTTTTTGAATTGCTCATAAAAAAAGGTCCCTCCTCAGATTCTGAGACCATTGTCTCGGGCAGGGAAGAAGTGGCAAAGATCTCGAGGATCGTAGACCAATTCTCTTCTTCGCTGAAACCCATCGAACTCAGCAAGAACGCCTTTCCTCTGGAGGGTGAGATCAAATCTGTTCAGGAATCTCTGAAAAAAATAGCGAAAGAAAAGGGAGTGGATATTCAGTATTCGCAGGATTCTTCTGTGACACTTTTTGCCGATAGAGTGCTCTTGAGCCAAGCCATCTATAACATAGTCAAGAATGCGATTGAGGCGTCTGAAGGGGGAGATGTGGGCATAACGGTCAAAAAGGTAAGAAAAAAGATCTTCATTTCAGTCAAAAATTCGGGCAGGGGCATGGATGAAAAGGAGAAGTCCAGGGTGTTTGAACCCTTCTATTCCAAAAAGAAAGGGGGCATGGGGATCGGGCTGTATCTCACAAGAAAAATTGTTGAGGCCCACGGGGGCGATATCGATCTTGTCAGCAGCGCCCAAAATGGCACTACTTTTACTATCCGCATTCCTGGAGGTTGATATGAGCAAGGCAAATCTTTTGGTCGTGGAAGATGATCCTTTGCAGCGCAAGCTCATCAAGGAGAATCTGGAACAGGAAGGTTACGCAGTTTTTGAGGCTGAAACGAAACAAGGATCGTTGGATGTTATCACCCAACAGCTGATCGATGTCGCCATCGTAGATTTCCAACTGGATGGCGAGACCGGATTGGACGTCATTCAGGCGATCTTGGAGCGAAACCCCTTGATCACTCCAGTCATGGTCACGGCTTTCGGAAACATCGAGAATGCCGTCGAAGCCATGAGACAAGGGGCCTATGATTATATCGTCAAACCCATCGATTTTAAGAGCTTTCTGATGGTGGTCGAGCGAGCTCTAGAAAGGCAAAAACTCCAAAAAGAAGTCTCCACCCTTCGGAGCACTTTGCAGGAGAAATTCAGCTCGAAGAATTTTGTATTTTCATCCGCCAGGATGGATGAGGTGGCCCACCTGGTCAATAAGGCATCAAAGAGTGATGCCACGGTTCTCGTTTCTGGAGAGACCGGAACCGGGAAGGACTTCGTGGCTAAAGCGATACACTTTGCCTCTCGAAGGAAAAACGGAACTTTTTTGCCCGTGAATATCACCTCTCTTCCGGAAACCTTGATAGAAAGCGAGCTTTTTGGCGCAGAAAAGGGGTCTTTCACAGGTGCGCACGAGCGGAAGATCGGAAAGTTCGAAGCAGCTTCAGGAGGAACTCTTTTTTTGGATGAGATCGGAGACTTGCCCCTCCAACTCCAGGTAAAACTCCTGCGAGTTCTTCAGGAGAAGGAGTTCTACCGGTTGGGATCCTCTCGACCCTTAAAATCGGATGTCCGGATTTTGGCCGCCACTAACAGGGATCTAGAGAAAGCGGTGAAAGAGGAAAAATTCCGGCCTGATCTCTACTACAGGCTGAATGTGATCCGTATCCATGTCCCTCCCCTTCGAGATAGGAAGGAAGATATTCCTCCTCTGGTGGACTATTTCGTGAGAATGTACAGCGGCAGGGAGGAAAAGACAATCGAAGGTATTACCGCAGAAGCGATGAATGTACTTGTTCAATACTCCTACCCAGGAAACATCCGAGAGCTGGAGAATGCCATCGAACGCGCTGTCGTTTTCTGCGATGGGAGTTTTATCAAACTGGGTGATCTCCCTGTTTTTTTGAAAGAAACACTCGAGGATGATCTGGTGTTTGAGGGGCTTACACTCCCTGAGAAAGTAAAAAAACTCGAGAAAAAAGAGATTAAAAGAGCGCTTCGGGATAACGGAGAGATAAAGAGCAAAGCGGCCCGGGCCCTTGGAGTCACCGAACGCATTCTAAGCTATAAGCTAAAAACCTACGACATAAAGGCATAAATCCTACTTTGAAATCGGTTATCTTGGAAGTATTTCCAAATTCGTGATCGTATGAACACAAGTTGCGTTGTTAAATGTCCCAATTGTGTGGTGGAGAAAACCGTGAGAAGGGCTCCATGCGGGCATGGCGCATCTCCCTTGGGAGATGTGAGGGAAGCCCGGATCCGAGCGAAGTTTCCTCGCTGGGGAAACTGAGAGTGTTTTCGTAATCACCGATTGGGGCACTCGGATATCATTCATCACGGATTTAGAAATGCAGTTATCCTTGACATTTTGGAAGGACTTTAATTTAATATATCCTCCACAAAAAAAGGAGCAGTAAATATGTTTGTGTGGGTATTTCATCGAGTGTCAGGTCTTCTGTTGATTGTCCTTCTTGGGATCAAGTTTTTGACATCCTTTTTTTTGATGACAAAGGAGCAGAAACCGGATTGGGCGCTGGTGCTCCATACGAATCCCCTGACAGACACGATCTTGATCATTTCGGTCGTTTTCCATGCCCTTTACGGACTGAGGACTGTGATCATCGACCTGGGTGTGAACAAGGAAAAATTGCTCTTCTGGGTTTTTACGATTTTGGGAGTTGTATTGAGTTCTCTACTCCTCATTATCTATTTCACCAGGAATTACTGAATGCTAAGTCATGACATCCTGATCGTCGGGGGTGGGCTGGCCGGGCTTTCCGCAGCCTTGTCCAGCGACCCCAGCCTTTCTGTGGCTGTGATCTCCAAGGTTCACCCTCTGCGCTCTCATTCTGTGGCTGCCCAGGGTGGAATCAACGCGGCCTTGGGAAACAATCCTGATGGAAAAGATGACAGCTGGGAGAAACATGCGTTCGACACGATCAAAGGAAGCGATTATCTCTCAGACCAGGACACTGCGGAGCTCATGTGCCAGGAGGCGGTACCCACCATTTACGAATTGGAACACCTGGGTGTGCCATTCAGCCGTTTTCCTGGTGGCGTCATCGCCCAGAGGCCCTTTGGCGGGGCGGGATTCCCCAGGACGTGTTATGCTGCAGACAGGACCGGCCTAGTAATCCTGCACACGCTCTATGAACAATCTGTACGTCAAAATGTCCGGTTTTACAATGAATGGCTTGTAACACAGCTTATTGTCGAGGATGGCCGTTGTCTGGGTGTAGTGGTCTATGATTTGGAGAACGCAGAGTTTATACCGCTCCAGGCTAAAGCCGTTGTTTTTGCCACAGGGGGTTATGGCCGGGTCTATTTGAAGACCACCAATGCTTTCATCAATCATGGGAGTGGGATAGGTGCGGCCTATCGCGCGGGAATCCCTTTAAAAGATTTGGAGTTTGTCCAGTTCCACCCCACATCTCTGGTTGGAAAAAACATTCTCATCACAGAAGGAGCCAGAGGTGAGGGAGGATTCCTGATCAACAACATGGGCCGGAGGTTCATGGAAGACTATGCCCCCAATTCCATGGAGCTCTCTCCCCGGGATATCGTAGCGCGTGCTATCCAGACAGAGATCGATAAAGGCAACGGATTCGAAGCCACGTATGTTCACCTGGACCTCAGGCATCTGGGAGCAGAGAAGATCAAGAAAAGGCTTCCCGGGATTCGGGAAATCTGCATGAATTTTGGTGGTTTCGACCCGATCGATACACCCATCCCCATCCAGCCTGCCCAGCACTATTCCATGGGTGGGATAGATGTAGACAAGAACTGCGCATCTCCAGTTGAAGGATTTTACGCTGCAGGTGAATGCGCCTGTGTGAGTGTCCACGGAGCCAATCGTTTGGGGGGAAATTCCCTGCTGGATACAGTTGTTTTTGGAAAGATAGCAGGGAAAAAAGTATCGGAATATGTGAATGGATCCGATAGAGCCTCAGATTCTGAGACTACTCTTCTCGATGCGACGCTCAAGTTCAAGAATAGAGTGGACACATGGAGAAAACGGGATTCGGGTGAAAAATTCTACATCATGATGAGCCGGCTGAAAGCACTCATGAACGAGAAGGTCGGTTTATTCAGGAATAAAGACGAGTTGACGGACTGTCTTGAAACCATCCAGGAGCTTCGGGAGTCCTATGAGAATGTATACATATCCGGGCCCTGCCTTCGGTTCAGTCAGGAACTCGTGAACATCATCGAATATGAATCTATGCTCGATTTGGCCGAAGTGATCACTCTAGGAGCCCTGAACAGAGAAGAGACCCGAGGATCTCATTACAGGCTGGATTTTAAGACACGTAACGATGACGAGTGGCTCAAACATACTTTGATCTCTTGGAAAGAGGGGAAGCCACACATCAGTTACAAGGAGGTGAGCATCGGCAAGTATCAACCCGTCGAGAGAAAATATTGAGATGAAATATCTATTCAAAATACTCAGGTACGACCCTCGTCAGGATGAATACCCTTATTTTCAAGAGTATAGTTATGAGCCTGCGGAGGCCAAATCCGTGCTCGAAGCTCTGATGGAGATCAGGAACGTCCAGGATTGCAGCCTGTCATTCCGGTACAGCTGTCGTGAGGCCATATGCGGATCTTGCGCTATGGTGATCAATGGCAGATTTGACCTCGCCTGCCGGACAGAGCTGGAATCTCTCGATTCCACTCAGATTGTCATCGAACCCCTGCCTAACCTGGAGATCCAAAAAGATCTGGTAGTAGACTTGACTCCGTTCTGGGAGGCGCTTATCAAGATCGAGCCATTCCTCCATTCTGAGGGTGAGATACCCGAGAAAGGATACCGGATCGAAGACGAGAAAATCGATAAGATATTCCAGTACGTCAATTGCATTCTCTGTGGATGCTGTTACAGCGCTTGTCCGGTTGTTTCCCAGAGAGAAAATTACTTGGGGCCGGCCGCCCTGGCCAAGCTTTACAGGTTTGTTAAAGATCCCAGGGATAAGAGGCCCTATAAGAACTGGGCGCGGGTGAATACAGAAGGTGGTGCATGGGGCTGTCACACGATCTTCAAATGTAATGAGGTCTGCCCTAAAGAGGTGCGTCCCGCCGATGGAATCGAAGCGTTGAGACGAACGCTTATCGTCGAAAAAATAAAAAATCTTTACCCATTTAAACGATGAAACTCAAACATTCGCTTTTTTCAAGACGCCAATTTTTAAACGGTCTTTTTGGAGGCTGGATCACAGCTCTGCTGGCCACCCTCGTCTATCCAGTCGTCAAATTCATCTTCCCGCCATACAGTGAACCGGAGGAGGTCATCCTTCTGTTTTCAGACTTTGAAGGAATGGCTCCCGGGTCCGTCAAGAGTTTTCCCTGGGGGAGCAAACCGGGCATTCTCAAAAAGAACGACGATGGCACTTACCTTGCATTTGTTGGCGTGTGCACGCATCTGGATTGCAATGTGGCCTATCTCCCCGAGCAGAAGAAGTTTTTCTGTGCCTGTCATGATGGTTGGTATGATGAGTACGGGACGAACATCGGGGGCCCCCCTGCCCATCCTTTGCGCCGCCTCGTCGTAGAGATCGCGGAACCAGATCTGATCGTAAAGAGAGAAGATGTAGAGTGAATATGAAGAATTGGGGCAAAGAACTCGCAACCTGGCTCGATGATCGTTTCGGTCTCTCCGCGATCACACAATTCCTCAAAGAGAAGCCAGTCCCTCAGCATCAACACTCCATCTGGACTTATACAGGAAGTGCGATCCTTCTCTTTTTCGCTATCCAGGTAGTCACGGGATTTATGCTCATCCTGTACTACAAACCCACACTGGAGGCGGCCAATGCCAGTGTGGCCAGGATTATGACAGAGATTCCGCTGGGATGGATCATCCGGTCTGTTCACAGTTGGTCGGCAACATTCATGATTGCTTTTGTTTTTATCCATCTCATCAGCATCTGGCTCACGAAGTCCTACCGTAAGCCGAGGGAGATCACTTGGATGAGTGGTGTATTTCTCCTTGCCTGCTCCCTGATTTTCGGTTTCACGGGTTATCTTTTGCCCTGGGATGACCTCTCACTCTCAGCGACAAAGGTGGGGACGGATATTCCCCGTTCCATCCCTGTTGTGGGGGCCTGGGTGACCCAGCTTCTTCGTGGTGGTGAGGATGTGACCGGTGATACCCTGACGCGTTTTTTCGGGATACACGTATGCATCCTGCCCATCTTTATCTTTCTCTTGCTAGCCATCCATGTGTATCTCATCCAAAAGAAAGGGATGAGTGTTCCCCTAGAGGCCGAAACGCGAGGTGAAAATGTGCCTACCATTCCCTTTTGGCCTAATTTTGTCTACCGGGAGATGGTTGTCTGGCTTATCTTGGTGGGCATCCTTTTTTCAGTTGCAATTTTGTTCCCACCTCTGCTAGACAAACAGGCCGATCTGATGGCCGCAGCCCCCGAAGGTGTTAAGCCCGAATGGTATTTTCTCTTTTTGTTCCAGACTCTGAAGATCGTGCCTGCAAAGATCCTCTTTGTGGACGGAGACACTTTGGCTGTGCTGCTCATGCTGATTGCCGGCCTTTTCATTTTCTTTTTACCCGTTATCGACAATAAGCCCACAGAGCGGAAAGGGAAGATCATAACAGTTTTGGGATATGTGTTGGTGGTTTATGCTTTGATCTTTTCGGTATGGAGTCTGCTGTGAAGATGCCACGTCCAAAAATCTTCCTGGTTATCCTAGCGGGCATGATTTGCTTAAGTTTGTTCCTCTGCACATCCGTGTGGGCCCAACAGCCTGAGCCGAGTGCGGGATCCCAAACTGTAACGGAAGACACGCAGGAAGAAATCAAACCCGCTCCTAAAGATATCAAAGAAGCCATTGGGATCTATGTCTTCCTGGGATGGATATGGATCTCCATTTTTGTGCTGGTCTTCATCCTCCGCCAGAAGATCAAAGAGACTGACCGTATCTACCGCCTCAAATTCTTTTCCTCCGATAAAGATTAGACTCTCCCCTCACCTCATCTGACTTGAATTATTCATAAAAGCTGCTGACAAACTTAAATTTAAAAAAACACTCAATATCTTATTGTCAGCATCTTTTACCCTTCAGGCGAACCAATCTCACAGCATCGGCTTCGTTGTAGCTC
>CAZXJE010000075.1:8421-13662 GCA_964640835.1 uncultured Eubacteriales bacterium | reverse complement strand
CGGTTGAAATCCACGGCGAGTCCTCCCGTCCGCTGCATTGATTGTTAGGAAGCTGTTTTTTGCATCACAATTACTTTAAACAGAATGTCACCGGCATCTTTATCCCCACTGTCTGTAAGCACTTTCGCTTCCTTTTGGATTGTTAATCCGAGTGGTTCTGCTATCTTATTAACATATTTGTCCGAGTGTTTAAAAATTGGAATCCCCCAGGCGGATTGAACTTCAATGTAATCAGGCATACTTTCACAATCTGATTCTGCCTCTTTTGCAGTAAGTGACGCAATTGTAAACGCAAATATTCCGGTAGGTCTGAGAATTCGATATGCTTCTTTGATCGTTGGTTGCAAATCACCGAAAAAGTGAAATACACCACAGCATACTATATGAGAAAAAGCGTTGTCTGAATATGGCAGGGGAACATCCTGGATGTTGTATTGCTTTATTTCTTTTGCGAATCCTTTTTTTCTGCACTCCTTTAGAATTTCTAATGATCCGTCCAACCCGGTTATATTCAGTCCAGCTTTTGCAAAAAGAACTGAACTAAGTCCCGTGCCTATTCCAAGATCAAGAAGAGAATCTCCTGGTTCTATATATTCATAACACATACCAAAGAGAACTGCATGTCCATAGCTTTTATACTGTTTAACCTGGGAATCATAAGTACTGGCGAACTTATCATGAGATTTAACGTGATCTGTGTTGTCCATTTTTTTATTTTACCATCTAACAATTAGCCTGAACTATTCATAAAAAATGTCGAGATTTTGTTCAACAAAAGCCATATCAAATATATAGATAATTATTTCAGAAAATTACCTTGGCATTCTCGTTTAAAATGTGCTTTCTATTCTCAATCGACATTTTTTACCCTACGGGCGCCGACCCAACCTACCCGCTGATCTCACTACAAAGCCTTCGTTGTAGCCCGGGTTAGGTTGGGTCGGCTCGCGGTAGTTCACTACAGCTTCATGGGCCACTGCCTCGCCTTTGCAGCGACCTCAACTCGTGAATAGTCCAGGTTAGTATGCTGCATGCGATATTTTGTGCGAGAGATAGCCAAAATACCGTCTTCTTGTGGTGAATACCTCCGAAAACTGCTTAAAATGCAGTATTACCTTATCAATATCCCTGTTATCTTGCAAGCTATGTAACTGACGGTTTCGATGTACCGGAGGATTTATAAAAAAAGGGGGCCACGAGACAATAGAAGATTTTGAAGCTTTCTTGTCCCAGAACAGACTGATTCTGAAGGGGTGGCGCCTTGGTCCGTTTCCACTAGGCGCCACCCGGGTTCTGCGGGATTATTTACTGCTGACGGTATCCAGGAGCTGGCACATCTCTACGAGTTTGATAAATTCTGTTCTATAACCGTATCTGTCTTGGCCTTTGCCTTTCTGGGCCAGTTTCAGAACGTCTTCGTAAGAGGACTGCCCCTTGAACTCTGAATCTCTCAAGAGCATGCCGAACTCAGCGACAGCCGCAGAGAATTTGAAGTTTTCTGACGCGTTGCCCATGGCGATGTTGTTATCGGCCAGAGGGATTTCGAGAAGCTGGCTCTTCTTCCCGTCAGGATTTTTGTACCGCAATTTAACAGTCAAAATCTCTTTGCTCCTGTACGCCTTGGGGTCTATTTTGACCACCTGGTACTTGAGATCTCCAACCACCGGAACCTCTTCTTTGCTCCCGTAGGGGATGACTTCATAAAGTGCTGTGACCGTGTGGCCGGCACCCAACTCTCCGGCATCTTTGGTATCATCGGCGAAATCTTCCTTTTTGAGTAGTCGATTCTCATAGCCGATGAGCCTGTAGGCTTTCACTTTAGTCGGATTGAACTCCACCTGGATCTTGACATCCTTGGCGATCGTGAAGAGGGTGCCGCGCATGTCGTTGACGAAGACTTTTTTAGCTTCGAGAAGGTTATCGACGTAGTGGTAGTTGCCGTTCCCTTTGTCTGCGATCTGTTCCATGCGGCCGTCTTTGTAATTGCCCATACCAAAACCTAATATGGTCAGGAAAATGCCTTTTTTCCGCTTTTCTTCGATCATTCGCACAAGCTCGGATGTGCTGGAAACACCAATGTTAAAATCACCGTCTGTGGCCAGGATGATCCGGTTGTTTCCATCGGGGATAAAATTCTCCCACGCCACCTTGTAGGCCAATTGGATGCCAGCCCCGCCTGCGGTTGAACCTCCTGCGCTCAGTTGGTCGAGGGCGGAGATAATCTTATCTTTCTGGTTTGCCGGAGTTGACGGCAGCACAAGGCCAGCAGCTCCAGCATAAACGACGATCGAGACTCTGTCGTTCTCGCCCAGTTCATTGATTAAGAGTTTAAAGGCCTTTTTGAGCAAGGGAAGTTTGTTGGCGGGTTCCATAGATCCGGAGACATCCAACAGAAACACCAGGTTGCTCGGGGGGAGATGCTTGGATTCCAGCATTTTTCCTTGAAGCCCGATGTGGATCAATCGATGGTCCGGGTTCCACGGGCAGCCCGAGATCTCGGTATAGATTGCGAAAGGATGTTTCTTTGTCGGCAGAGGGTAGTCGTAGGAGAAGTAGTTGATCATCTCTTCGATACGCACTGCATCCTTGTAGGGATACTGATTGCTGTTGATAAACCGCCGGACGTTGGCATAGGATGCTGTGTCCACATCGATGGAGAATGTCGAAAGGGGATTCTTCAGTGTTTCGAGAAAAATATTCTCGTAGATCCTGTCGTATTCTTCGGTGTTCCACTGACTGGAGTGAGATGCGGGATAAGGCGCTTCGGATGAGCTCATCTGGAAATTTCCCCGTTTTTTACCCTCATGCCGAACACCACCGACAATTGCGCTGGTCACTGCTTTATCCATCAAAACTTCCTCTTTTTCGGTGAGGATGGGTAAAGCTTCGAGCTTGAACATCAATGTTATTTGCTTTTTGTTGGCAGAGAGCTCAACACGAAGGACCATGCTCTTTGTGCCGGGCAGCTCTGCCTTCACTTTGTAGGTGCCAAAAGCCATGTTCTGGAAGATAAAATACCCATTCTGTGCAGATATCGTTTTTGAATCCTGCCCAGTCGCTACGCTCTTTGCTGTCAGGATTACTCCAGCCAAAGCGTTACCCTGGGTGTCATAGACATGGCCTTTGATGATCCCAAAATCCTTGACCGGGGATGCATTCATGACGAGCACCAATCCAAAGATAATGCTCAACATCCCCATTCCAAACCAATTTTTTTTAGACATTGTTGCCTCCTTATTGAAATTACTTCTAACCCTATCTTTATTTTTCATCCCCACGCCTTTATACAGTTTAAGGGGGAAAATATTCCCCGCGATCTTACAAACGAAAACTTGGAAAGAAGTGTTACCCATAAATCACTTGAAATGATTCTGTGTTGCGTATAACTTAATAGCCCTGAATCGTTCATAACATTCCGTTTGACAGGTTTCTTTACAAAAAGTTCCGATGGATGTTCAAAAAAGAGAGAATATGACCGGCACATGGTATGCCATTGCCGCCTATGTTGTCTGGGGAATCCTCCCTCTCTATTGGAAAGCTCTTAAACACGTTCCTGCAAAAGAGATCCTCGCACACAGAATTATTTGGTCGTTTGTCTTCCTCTGCCTCTTTAACACAATCAGAAAACGATGGCCTAAGGTCAAGCAAGCCTATACACACAGGCGCAACAGGGGGTCCAGCCTGCTCAGTGCTGTGATCATTGGAGCGGTCTGGTTCATCTATATCTGGGCGATCAATGCCAACCATGTTGTTGAAGCCAGCATGGGGTATTACATCAATCCCCTCATCAGCGTTGTGTTGGGAATGATATTTTTGAAAGAGCGGCTGACATTCTGGCAGATCTTCGCTTTTGTATTGGCCATTCTTGGCGTGGCTTTTTTGACCGTTCAGTACGGGAGGTTTCCCTGGATCGCCCTGTCACTCGCTGTGGGTTTTGGACTCTACGGCCTGTTGCGAAAAACATCTCACGTGGGATCGATCACCGGCTTAACGGCGGAGACGGCAATCCTTTCCCCCTTAGCTCTAATATATATTGTGTTTCTTTTTTATCAGAAAACAAGTGCAGTTGTGGGAGCTACTATCTCCACACATCTGCTTCTTGTGGGGGCCGGAATCGTCACCGCTGTTCCGTTGGTGTGGTTTGCAAAGGGAGCGCGGCGAATACCTCTTTCGATGATCGGGTTTTTTCAGTATCTTGCGCCCACGATCTCACTTCTTTTGGGGATTTTTGTGTTTAAGGAACCCTTCACGACAACACATCTGATCAGCTTCGGTCTGATCTGGGTCGCCCTTATCATATACACATCATCACGAACAAGGATTATGAAACGGCTCCAACCTAAAGCATTTCCTTAAATTGAAGCGTACAATGAATGTAAGTCTGAGATTTTGGAGATCTGACTCCTATGAGCAGTTTTTTCTGAAAGGCACATCACAATAATTGGTACCTCTTTAAGAGTCACAGTAGAGGGAAAGCCCTGTACATCATGAGAAAAATGCAATAAGATGAAAATATATTAATAAGCATACGAATGCCTGTATGCACACGTTTTATGCAGATTTGGGGAAAATTGAGTTTTTACGTTTTTTTAACACATAATTGAGAAAGGAGGATTTTCTCGATGAAAAAGAAAGAAAATTTAAAAGATGGAACAGAGGTCACAATCAGGAAATTGACTTTAAGTGATTTGGATCGCCTGATGGAGTTTTACAGGGAACTTCCTGAAAATGACAAGAAATACTTTCGCGTGGATGTCACAAAACGGGATGTGGTCGAGCAAAGGATCAAACAGACCAGACTGGGAAAATTTTTCCGCCTTGTGGCTCTTCACGACGATAAGATCATTGCGGACGGAAATCTGGAATTGTCCACTGAGGAATGGCGCAAAGACCAGGGCGAGCTAAGAGTGATCGTGGCCAAAAACTATCAACACAAAGGATTGGGCACGATCATGCTGAGGGAGCTGTATTATCTTGCAGCACAGAACAACGTAATAAATGTCATCGTGAGGATCATGCGGCCTCAGAAGGCAGCCCGCGCCATCTGCCACAAGCTTGGGCTCCGGGAGGAGACAGTCATTCCAGATTATGTGCGTGACATCTCAGGAAAAAAGCAGGATATGATCGTCATGACGGGTGATATGAAGGAATTCTGGAAAGAGCTTGAGCATTTCTATCAAGATTCGGATTGGCGGCATCACCGCTAAAGGATCCCTTTGGCGATAGTCCTGTGTTGGCCTT